>NZ_QKMQ01000002.1:395778-635837 GCF_003208145.1 Pseudomonas sp. RV120224-01b
GCACCGTGCGTATCGTTGCCGCCGACGGTACCGAACTGGGCTCCGCCGTGGTCGGCCCGACCGGCGTGTTCAGCATCAACCTCAACCCGCCGCAAGTAGACGGCGAAGTGCTGCAGGCCACCGCCACCGATACGGCCGGCAACACATCCACAGCCAGCTCGGTCACCGCACCGGATATTGACGGTGTCGATACCACGCCACCCGCAGCACCAACCGACCTGGTGATAGGGCTGGCCGGCCAGCGCTTGAGCGGCCGCGGCGAACCCGGCACAACGGTGCAGGTACGCGATGCCGCAGGTAATGTGCTGGCCACCGGCACTGTCGGGGCAGACGGTAGCTTCGCTATCACGCTGGCACCGGCCGTGAACGACGGCAGCACCCTGCAAGTCACCCTGACTGATGCTGCAGGCAACGTGTCGCAGCCGGGCTCGGTAACCTCCGTCGACCT
Organism: Pseudomonas sp. RV120224-01b; assembly: GCF_003208145.1. NCBI lineage: Bacteria > Pseudomonadati > Pseudomonadota > Gammaproteobacteria > Pseudomonadales > Pseudomonadaceae > Pseudomonas > Pseudomonas sp. RV120224-01b. The sequence goes on from NZ_QKMQ01000002.1 coordinate 396,227, forward strand.
GCTGCCTCCGGCTCAACCCACCGACCTGGCCTTGGCCGATGGCGTGACCTTCACCGGTCGCGGCGAACCAGGCGCCACCGTGCAGGTGCGTGATGCTGCCGGCAACCTCATCGGTACGGGCATCGTCGGTACCGACGGCCTGTTCAGCGTCACCCTTAACCCTGCCCAGGCCAACGGCGAAGCACTGGACGTCCGTCTCGTGGACGCGGCTGGCAACACTTCTGCCCCGCTGCAGTTCGATGCCCCGGATATCACTGCGCCCGCCGCACCGACCGAACTGGCTGTCAGCGCCGATGGCACCGTGCTTACCGGCCGGGCCGAACCGGGCAGCACCGTGCGCATCGTTGCCGCCGACGGTACCGAACTGGGCACCGCCGTGGTCGGCCCGACCGGCGTGTTCAGCATCAACCTCAACCCGCCGCAAGTAGACGGCGAAGTGCTGCAAGCCACCGCCACCGACGCAGCAGGCAACATATCCACAGCCAGCTCGGTCACCGCACCGGATATCGACGGTGTCGATACCACGCCACCCCCAGTACCAACCGACCTGGTGATCGGCGTGGCCGGTAGCCAGCTCACTGGTCGTGGCGAAGTGGGCACCACCGTGCAGGTCCGTGATGCCGCCGGCAACCTGCTGGCGACTGGCACTGTTGGGCCGGATGGTACCTTTGTGGTGTCCTTGAGCCCTGCCGTGATCGACGGCAGCACCCTGCAAGTGACCCTGACCGATGCCGCCGGCAACGTGTCGCAGCCGGGCTCGGTGACCTCCGCCGACCTGCTGCCTCCGGCTCAACCCACCGACCTGGCCCTGGCCGATGGCGTGACCTTCACCGGTCGCGGCGAGCCAGGCGCCACCGTGCAGGTGCGTGATGCCGCTGGCACTATCATTGGTACGGGCGTGGTCGGTGCCGACGGCCTGTTCAGCGTCACCCTTAACCCAGCCCAGGCCAATGGCGAAGCGCTGGACGTTCGTTTGGTGGACGCGGCTGGCAACACTTCTGCCCCGCTGCAGTTCGATGCCCCGGATATCACGCCACCTGCTGCGGTCAGCAACATTGCAGTCGGCAGCGGCGGCCTGGCGCTGAGCGGCCGAGGTGAACCGGGTGCCACCGTCGAAGTCCGTGATGCCAACGGCACGGTGATCGGCACAGGTGTAGTGGGTGCCAACGGCACCTTCCTGATCGACCTTGACCCGGCCGTGCAGCCCGGCGAGCAACTGAGCCTGGTGCAGACCGACCCCAGCGGCAACGCCTCCGAAGCGCTGCAGTTCGAAGTCCCGGTAACCACCGCCCCGGCCAGCCCCAGCGACCTGGTGTTCGCCGAGGACGGCACCAGCATCAGCGGCACGGCGCCTGCCGGCACCCGCGTGGAAGTGCACGACGCCAACGGCACGCTGATCGGCAGTGTCGTGGCCGGCCCTGATGGCAGCTTCACCGTCGTTCTGGCCCCGGCCCAGGCCAATGGCGAACTGCTGGACGTCGTGGCCATCGATGATGCGGGTGTATCGTCACTACCAACGCAAATCACCGCGCCAGACATTACCGCGCCGGCCGCCCCGAGCGAACTGGCCGTCAACGCCGATGGCACTGTCGTCACCGGCCGTGCCGAACCGGGCAGCACCGTGCGGGTACTGGCCGCCGATGGCACTACCGTGCTGGGTAGCGTCGTGGTTGGCGCAACCGGCAGCTTCAGCATCACCCTCAGCCCACCACAAGTGGACGGCGAAGTGCTGCAAGTCACCGCCACCGATGCGGCAGGCAACACCTCGACGGCAGGTTCGGTCACCGCGCCAGATATCGACGGTGGCGACATCACGCCACCCGACGCACCAACCAATCTGGTGGTCGGCCTGGCCGGCAGCCAGCTGAGCGGGCGTGGCGAAGCCGGCACTACCGTGCAGGTGCGTGACGCCGCAGGTACTGTTCTGGCAACCGGTACGGTCAGCCCCGACGGCACATTTACGGTGACCTTGACTCCTGCCGTGAACAACGGTAGCACCTTGCAAGTCACCCTCACCGATGCCGCTGGCAACGTCTCGCAACCCGGTTCAGTCACTTCGCCGGACTTGCAGGCCCCTGCGCAACCTACTGACCTGGCCCTGACCGAGGGTGTCACCTTCACCGGCCGCGGCGAACCCGGTGCCACCGTGCAGGTGCGCAATAGCGCCGGCACTGTGATCGGCACCGGCCTGGTTAACGCAGACGGCACCTTCAGCGTCACCTTGTTCCCCGCCCAGGCCAATGGCGAGGCGCTGGATGTGCGGGTGGTGGATGCCGCCGGCAACAGCTCGGCGCCACTCCAGTTCGATGCCCCCGACATCACCCCGCCTGCTGCTGTCAGCAATGTCGTGGTCGGTGCCAGTGGCCTGGTGCTCAGCGGTCGCGGCGAAGCGGGTGCAACCGTCGAAGTGCGTGATGCTGGCGGTACCGTCATCGGCACCGCCACGGTCGGCGCCAACGGCACCTTCACGGTCAATCTCGACCCTGCAGCCCAGCCAGGCGCGGTGCTGAGCCTGGTACAAACCGACCCGAGCGGCAACGCGTCCGAAGCCTTGCAGTATGAAGTGCCACTGACCACTGCCCCCGATAGCCCAAGCGGCCTGGTGGTTGCCGCCGATGGCACCAGCCTCACCGGCTCTGCCCCGGTGGGCAGCCGTGTGGAGGTACGTGATGGCAACGGCATCCTGGTTGGCAGCGTGGTGGTGGGCGGCGATGGCACCTTCACCGTCATCCTCAACCCGGCCCAGGCCAACGGCGAACTGCTGGATGTAGTGGCCATCGACGGCACAGGGGCATCGTCGCTGCCGGTGCAGGTCAGCGCGCCAGACATCACCGCGCCAGCCGCGCCAAGCGAACTCGCGATCAATGCCAACGGCACCGTTGTCACCGGCCGTGCCGAAGTGGGCAGCACCGTGCGCGTGCTGGCTGCCGACGGCACTACGGTGCTGGGTACGGCGGTGGTGGGTGCGACCGGTAGTTTCAGCATTACCCTCACACCTGCACAAGTGGACGGTGAAGTGCTGCAAATCACCGCCACCGACGCCGCCGGCAATGCCTCCGGCGCCGGTAGCGTCACGGCCCCCGACATCGACGGTGTCGATACCACGCCACCCCTGGCGCCGACCAACCTGGTCGTTGGCCTGGCCGGTGGCCAGCTGAGCGGCCGTGGCGAAGCGGGTGCCACCGTGCAGGTGCGCGATGCCCAAGGCAACGTGCTGGCCAGCGGCACGGTCAACCCGGACGGCACCTTCCAGATCGTCCTGACGCCACCCGTCAACGATGGCAGCACCCTGCAAGTGGTGCTGACCGATGCCGCCGGCAATGCCTCCACGCCAGGCACGGTGGCCTCCCCAGACCTGCAGGCCCCTGCTCAGCCCACCGGCCTGGGCCTTGCCAGTGGCGTTACCTTGACCGGTAGCGGTGAACCTGGCACCACCGTGCAGGTACGCGACACCTCAGGCACCGTGATCGGCACCGGTGTGGTCAACCCGAACGGCAGTTTCAGCGTTACCCTGTCCCCCGCCCAGGCCAATGGCGAAGTCCTCGACATCCGCCTGGTGGATGCCGCCGGCAATACCTCGACGCCGCTGCAATTCAACGCCCCGGACATCACCCCGCCTGCGCAGGTCAGCAATATCGTGGTCGGTGCCGATGGCCTGACCCTGAGCGGTCGCGGTGAGGCCGGTGCCACCGTTGAAGTGCGGGACACCAATGGCACATTGATCGGCACAGGTACGGTGACCGGCAACGGCACCTTCGTGCTCGACCTCGACCCGGCCGCGCTGCCGGGCGAACGCCTGAGCCTGGTGCAGACCGACCCAAGCGGCAACGCTTCCCAAGCCTTGACCTTCGACGTACCGCTGGTGACCACGCCGGCCAGCCCGAGCGACCTGGTGTTCGCGGCGGACGGCACCAGCATCAGCGGTTCGGCGCCAGTCGGCAGCCGTGTGGAAGTGCACGATGCCAATGGGAACCTGGTCGGCAGCATCGTGGTGGGTGCCGGGGGCACCTTCACCGTTGTGCTCACCCCAGCCCAGGCCAACGGCCAGCTGCTGGATGTGGTCGCCATCGACACCAACGGGGCCTCGTCACTGCCGGCACAAGTAACTGCGCCGGATATCACCGCCCCAGCCGCGCCAAGTGAGCTGGCCGTCAGCGCCGATGGCAGCGCAGTGACCGGGCGCGCCGAAGCCGGCAGCACCGTACGCGTGCTGGCCGCCGACGGCACTACCCTGCTGGGCAGTGTCGTGGTGGGCGCCAGCGGGGCCTTCAGCATTGGCCTCACCCCACCGCAAGTGGCAGGCGAACAGTTGCAGGTAACCGCTACCGATGCCGCAGGCAATGCCTCCACGGCCGGTACCGTTACCGCGCCGGTCATCGATAACGGCGGCGATACCACGCCGCCCGCGCCAGCCACCAACTTGGTGATCAGCGCCGATGGCCGCACGGTTTCCGGCCGCGGCGAAGTGGGTGCCACCGTCAAAGTGCTCGACGACCAGGGCCAAGTGCTGGTGAGCGGCACCGTTCAACCCGATGGCAGCTTCAACGTGCAATTGCCAACTCCAGTGGTGGATGGCTCCTCCCTGCAGGTGACCTTGACCGATGCTGCCGGCAACGTCTCCACACCTAGCCCACTGACTGCGCCAGACCTTGTGGCCCCCCTGCAACCAACGGGCCTGGTGTTGACCAATGGCGACACCCTGGCCGGTACTGCCGAAGGCGGCGCCCGGGTAGAGGTGAAAGACGCCTTGGGCAACCTGATCGGCAGCGCCATCGCCCAGCCGGATGGCAGCTTCAGCCTGACCCTGAACCCGCCACAGGCCAATGGCGAAACACTGTCCATTACCGTAACCGATGCGACAGGTAACACCTCTGTACCGCTGAGCTATGTGGCCCCGGACATCACGGCGCCGACACTCGTCACTGACGTGGTAGCCGCCGATGGCAGCCTGGCCGTGTCTGGCCGTGGCGAACCCGGTGCCACGGTGGAAGTGCGTGATGCGCAGGGTACGGTGCTCGGCACCGGCACCGTCGCGCCAAATGGCACCTTCGTGGTCGACCTCGAATCGCCGTTGGCGGCGGGCGAAACCCTGGTGCTGGTGCAGACCGATGCCGCCGGCAATACCTCGGTAGGGCTTAGCGTGACGGTTGCCGATGCACCGCTGCCCGAGAGCCCGAGCGGTGTCGTGGTGAGCGCAGATGGCTCCAGCGTCTCCGGTACCGCACCGACGGGCACGCAGGTGCAGGTACGTGACGCGCAGGGCAATGTGCTGGGCAGCGCACAGGCAGGCCCGGACGGCAGCTTCACCATCGGCCTGACCCCGGCACAAGCCAACGGCGAAACCCTGGATGTGGTGGCTGTGGATGGCGCCGGCAACGCGTCACTGCCGACCCAAGTCACCGCCCCTGACATCACGCCACCCAATGAAGCCAGCCAGCTGCAACTGAGCGCCGATGGCAGCCTGCTCACCGGCCGCGGCGAGCCGGGCACCACCGTGCAGGTCATCAGCGCCCAGGGTGTCGTGCTGGGCAACGCCCAGGTCGGCGCTGACGGCGTGATCAGCGTGGTGCTCAACCCACCGCAAACCGACGGCCAGGAACTGGACGTGGTGCTGCGCGACGCGGCCGGCAATACCTCGACCGCCACCGTCATCGCACCCGATCTGGATGGCCCGCTGCAACCTTCCGGGATGGCCATCGATACTGCAGGCATTCACCTGACCGGCCTGGGCCAAAGTGGCTCCATCGTCACCGTGCGTGATACCAACGGCAACGTGCTGGGCACCGCCATAGTGGGTGCAGACGGACACTTCGATGTCACCCTCAATGCGCCACAGCGCAATGGTGAGAGCCTGAGCGTCGAGGCCACCGACAACCTGGGCAACAGCGCCGGGCCGGTGAGCTTCACCGCCCCCGATTCCACGCCGCCGCAGGCGGTCACCAACCCGACCATCGATGGCACAGGCACCACCGTCACCGGTAGCGGCGAACCTGGCGCCACCGTGACCGTGCGCGGGCCGGATGGCAGTGTGCTGGGCAGTGCCGTGGCAGGCCCGAACGGTGCATTCGAAATCACCCTCACACCACCACAGACCAACGGCCAGGCGCTGACCGTGGAGCAGCGTGACCCAACCGGCAACCTGTCGGCGGCCGCCGACCTGCCGGCCCCGGACACCGAGTTGCCGGCGCCCCCGACCGGCCTGACCCTGTCTGGCGATGGCAGGACCATTACCGGCAGTGGCGAGCCAGGTGCGCAGGTGAGTGTTACCAATACAGCGGGTACCGTGCTGGGCACCGCCACGGTTCAGCCAGACGGCAGCTTCCTGGTAAGCATCAACCCGCCCCAGCTCAATGGCCAGACGCTGTCTGTGACCCAGACAGACAGCGCCGGCAACGACTCGCCCGCCGGCACCGTGACCGCGCCTGACTTCGAGGCGCCGCTGCCGGCGCAAGGCCTGGGCCTGGATCCGGCCGGTACCCTGCTCAGCGGCCAAGGCGAGGCAGGCACCACCGTAGAGGTTCGCAACGCGGCAGGCGACCTGCTGGGTACTATTCAGGTGGCGCCCGACGGCACGTTCGAAGTACCACTCGCCCCCGCCCAGACCAACGGCGAAGTATTGTCGGTGGTGTTGATCGATGGTGGTGGCAATGCCTCACCGTCTGCCAGCTTCACCGCCGATGACAGCAGCGCGCCAACAGCGCCGGGCGGCCTCACCATCACCCCAGGCGGCAACGCCATCCAGGGTACTGGTGAAGCTGGGTCCACGGTGGAAGTGCGGCTTACCGACGGCACCCTGGTAGGTACCATCGTCGTGCCGGCAGGTGGCAGCTTCACAGTGCCACTCTCGCCCGCCCAACTGGACGGCCAGTCTCTCAATGTGACCCTGACCGATACTGCCGGCAATGTGTCCCTGCCCGGCCAGATCAATGCGCCGGACATCACGCCACCGGCAGCGCCCACGGGTGTGCTGGTCAGTCCGGACGGCAGCACCGTCACCGGCAATGCGCCTGGCGCCAACTCAGTGTCCGTGAACGACGGGAATGGCAATGTGGTCGTGGTGGCCGTCAATCCGGATGGCAGTTTCAGCGTACCGCTGAATACCCCGCTGACCAATGGCCAGACTGTGACTGTGGTGGTGACCGATGCAGCCGGCAACGACGCTGCTCCGGTCTCCGTCAACGCCCCGGACACCACCAACCCGGATTCTGCTACCGGGCTTACCGTGAGCCCCGACGGCAGCACCGTTGGGGGTACTGCGGAGCCTGGCAGCACAGTGGAAGTCCGTAACCAGGACGATGGCACCGTTCGCGGCACCATCACCGTTGGACCAGACGGCACCTTCGTGGTTGACGTCGACCCGCCACTGGCCACCGGCGAAACCGTTGATGTGGTGGTGATCGACCCTGCCGGCAACGAATCCCCCGAAGTGCCACTTGCCGGCCCGACCGGCACCGAGGTGGCCACACCGTCGGCCCTGTCCATCAGTGCCGACGGCTTCCTGCTGACCGGCCAGGGGACGGTCGGCTCGCTGATTACCGTGACCTCCGGGGGCACCACCCTGGGCACCGCCACGGTCGGCAGCGACGGCACCTTCCGTGTGTTCTTCCAGAGCGCCCAGCTCAACGCCCAGATCTTGCAGGTCAGCGCCAAGGCTACCGTCGATGGCCTGCCTTCGGTGCCAGCCATTGTCGTGGCCAACGACACCACCGCGCCAAACGCACCGACCCAAGTCGTACTCAATGCCACCGGCAGTACGCTGACCGGCCAAGGCGAAGTGGGTGCTACCGTGCGTGTGACCGATGCGCAGGGCAACCTCCTGGGAACCGCGCCCGTCGGCAGCAACGGCCTGTTCAGCATCGATTTCTCGCCAGCTGTCGCCAACGGCCAGAACCTGATCGTGACCCAGGCCGACGCGGCGGGTAACGTCTCGCTCGCGGCCACCCTGCAAGCCCCTGACCTGCAGGCACCGCTGGCCGCCAGCAACCTCAGCCTCAACAGCGCGGCCACCGTGCTCAGCGGCCAGGGTGAAGCCGGCGCCACCGTGACCGTACGCGATGCCAGTGGCGCCATCCTGGCCACCGGCACCGTCAACCAGAGTGGGCAGTTCCAGATCACCCTGCCCAGCGCGCAAACCAGCGGCAGCGCGCTGCAAGTCACCCTCAGCGATGCCGCCGGTAACATTTCCGGCCCGGCCAGCCTGGCGACGCCAGACCGCACACCGCCTGCCGCCATCACCAACCCGGTGCTGAGCCAGGACGGCCGGCAGCTGTCCGGCAGCGGCGAAGTGGGGGCTACCGTGCAGGTACGCAACGCCGCCGGTACTTTGCTGGGCACGGCCACGGTGGGCGCCGACGGTCGCTTCACCGTGACCTTCGACACCCCGCAAGCCACCGGCCAGGCCATCGGCGTGACCCAAGTGGATGCCGCCGGCAACACCTCGCCAGCCGTCAATGTGGCAACCCCGGACCTGACCCCACCAGCCCCACTCACCAACGTGGTGCTGAACAACAACGGCCTGACCCTGACCGGCCTGGGCGAAGCCGGTGCCACAGTCACCGTGCGCGGCCAGGACGGCACCATCATCGGCACTGGACTGGTGGCCGCCAACGGCAGCTTCACCCTCACCCTGAACAGCGCCCAGCTCAACGCCCAGCACCTGAGCGTTACGCAGACCGACGCGGGCAACAACACCTCTGCCGCCGTGGCCGTTACCGCGCCGGACTTCACCCCACCCGCTGCACCGACTGCACTGGTCCTCGCCGCCACCGGGCTGCAACTGTCCGGTAACGCCGAAGCCGGCAGCACCGTGACCGTACGCGATGCCAGCGGCAACGTGCTGGGCACGGCGACAACCGGCAGCAACGGCACCTTCCAGGTCACCCTGAACAGCGCCCAGACCAACGGGCAGACCCTGCAGGTAACGGCTACCGACGCGGCCGGCAACGTTTCACCGGCCGCGCCTTACACCGCAGCCGATACCACGCCGCCAGCGGCCGTGACCAACCTGGCGGTGTCTGCCAGTGGCACCACCCTGACAGGCAATGGCGAAGCCGGGGCGACCGTCACCGTACGGGCACCCGACAACACCGTGCTGGGCACCGCCACGGTCGGCACTGACGGCCACTTCAGCGTCACCCTGTCGCCAGCCGCGATCACCGGTGAAAGCCTGAGCGTGGTCCAGGCCGACGCCGCACAGAACGTCTCCCCGGCACAAAGCGTCACCGCGCCGGGCCTTCTGGCACCGGCGACACCGGACAACCTGGTACTGGCTGCCGACGGCCTGTCGGTGACCGGTACCGCTACGGTAGGCAGTACGGTCAAGGTGTATGGCCCCAACGGCGTATTGCTGGGCAGCAGCCCGGTAGCCAACGACGGTACCTTCACCGTCAACCTCGGCAGCGCCCAGGCCAACGGCGAACGGTTGGAGGTAAGCGCCACCGGCAGCGACGGCGCAGTCTCGCTGCCGGCGACCCTGCAGGCACCGGACACCACCGCACCGCAACCACTGACCAACCTGGTGCTGTCCAACGACGGCCTGGTACTCACCGGGCGCGGTGAGCCAGGTGCCACCGTCACCGTGATCGGCGAAGGGGGGATCGACCTGGGCACCGCCTTGGTGGATGCCAGCGGCAACTTCAGCGTCAACCTCAGCGCCGCGCAGATCAACGGTGAACAGCTCAGCGCCAGCCAGTCCGATGTGGCCGGCAACGAGTCCAACAGCGTCAGCCTGACTGCCCCCGACCGCGTGGCGCCGGATGCCGCTGGCAACCTGGCCTTCGCCGGCGGTGGCAGCCTGCTCAACGGTACCGGTGAAGCGGGGGCCGCTGTTCGCGTGCTGGCCGCCGACGGCACGGTGCTGGGCAACGCAACAGTGCGCGCCGACGGCACCTTCCAGGTCAACCTCGCCTCGCCTCAGGCCAACGGCCAGCAGGTGCAGGTGGTGCTGACCGATGCCGCCGGCAACCAGTCCGCCGCCAGCGCCATCACTGCGCCGGACACCACGGCACCCGCAGCACCCACCGCGCTGGCAATATCCAGCGATGGCGTGACCATCACCGGCCGCGGCGAAGTGGGCGCGCTGGTCACCGTCACCAACCCGGCAGGCCAGCCCATCGGCAGCGCCACCGTCGATGCCAGCGGCCACTTCACCATCACCCTAAGCCCGGCGTTGGGCAATGCCGAACTGCTCAGCTTCACCCAGGCCGATGCCACCGGCAACGTGTCGGCCGTGGCCACCCTGCAAACCCCGGACTTCACACCGCCAGCGCCCCTTACCGCCGTGGTGATCAACGCCGACGGCAGTGTGGTCAGCGGCCTGGGCGAAGCAGGCGCGACGGTCACCGTCAGCAATGCCGCCGGCACCGTGCTAGGTACCGGCACAGTGCTGGCAGACGGCACCTTCCGCGTCGAGCTGTCGCCCGCGCAAATCAATCATCAGGTGCTGTCGGTGCAGCAGGCCGACCCACCCGGCAACATCAGCTTGCCGGTCACCGTTCAAGCACCGGACCATACGCCACCCGCCGCCGCAACCGCGCTGCAGCTCAGTGTGGCAGGCGATGAACTGGGCGGTGTCGGCGAAGCGGGCGCTACCGTGCGCGTGTATGTCGGCACTACACAGATTGGCACTGCCGTGGTGGCTGCCAATGGCAACTTCGTGGTCGAACTCAATACCCCGCAACTGAATGGCCAACTGCTGCAGGTCACCCTGACCGACAGCAGCGGCAACGTTTCGACGGTCAGCACGGTCACGGCGCTGGACATCACCCCGCCGGCCACCGTGATCGCCAGCCTCAACGACAGCGGCACCCAACTGATCGGTACCGCCGAAGCCGGCACCCGCGTCACCGTGGTCAACAACAATGGCGACCTGCTGGGCCAGGTGACAGTCGACCCGGATGGCACCTTTGTGCTCGACCTGAACAACCCGCAAATCAATGGCCAGGTACTGACGGTGATCGCCCAGGACGCCACCGGCAACCCGTCGGCGCCCTTGCAGGTAACCGCGCCAGACCTGACACCGCCTGTGCAGCCAGGCAACCTGCTGCTCAACCCGGCAGGCACGTCAATGACCGGTACGGCGGAAGCCGGCTCCACCATCACTGTTCGTGGCCCTGACAACAGCATCGTGGGTACGGTGGTGGTGGGCGGCAACGGCGAGTTCACCGTTGTCATCAACCCGGCTCAGAACAACGGCCAACTGTTGACCGTGGTATCCACGGACGCGGCCGGCAATGCCTCGGTCCCCGCCAGCTACCAGACCAACGACACCTCGCCACCCGCCGTGGTGACCAACCTGGCGATCGACAATACCTATAGTTCGTTGACCGGCAGGGGCGAAGCCAATGCCACGGTCACCGTCAGAGTCGGTGGCCCCAACGGCACCGTGATCGGGACCGGTCTGGTGGACGCCGCTGGCAACTTCCAGATAAACCTTACGCCGGCGCCGGGCTCAGCCGCATTCCTCTCCGTGACACAGTCCGACGGTACCAATACCTCAGGGGCTGTGACGTACATCACCCCTCTGGTGCCGCCACCCGAACCACCGACCAATGCGATACTGGGCAGCGACGGCCTTACCTTGACCGGTACGGCCGCAGCCGGCGCAAGCATTCGCGTCTACGATGCAGCCGGCAACCTGATCGGTTCAGGCCTCGCCAACATCGGAACGGGTAGCTTCAGCATCACGCTGAACGCGGCTCAACTCAACGGCCAGCACATCTCGGTGACGGCAGTCTCGCTGCTGGGCGGCGAATCGCAGCCGCTCTTCCTGCAAGCGGCCGACATCACCCCACCGGCCAACCCGGTGGTTACCAGCCTGTCGGCCAATGGCCTGGTGCTTACCGGTACCGGTGAGGCCGGAGCCACGGTGACCGTGCGCGATGCCAGCAACAACGTGCTTGGAACGGCGTTGGTGAATGGCGGTGGTGTGTTCACCGTCAACCTCAACGCGGCGCAGCTCAATGGCCAGGTACTGGGCGTGAGCCAGACCGACGCTGCAGGCAACGCGTCTGGCAGCACCAGCTACACGGCCGTTGATGTCCAGCCGCCAGCCGTGCCGACCAACGTGACCATCAACGGCACAGGCACGGTACTGACCGGTAACGGCGAAGCAGGGGCTACCGTCACCGTGCAAGGCCCGAGTGGCCAGGTGGGTACCGGCGTGGTGCAAGCCAACGGCACCTTCAGCATCACCCTGACCTCGCCACAGAACGACGGGCAATTGCTGGTGGTACGCCAGACCGATGCAGCCGGCAACCTGTCCGCCAGCACCAGTTTGACCGCACCGGACACCACGCCACCCGCAGCACCGGTGGCGGCCATCAACGCCAACGGCACCTCGGTCAGCGGCTCTGGCCAGGTCGGCAGCACCGTCACCGTGCGCAACAGTGCCGGCACCGTACTGGGCACCGCAACGGTGGGCACTAACGGCCTGTTCGTGGTCAGCCTCACGGCCGCACAAATCGACAACCAGGCGCTCAGCGTCACCCTGACCGACAGTGCCGGCAACGTGTCTACCGGCACCGCACTGACCGCACCAGACCTGACCCCGCCTGCAGTGGCCGGCAACCTGCAGATCAGTGCCGACGGCAGTACCCTCACCGGTACCGGCGAAGCAGGCGCCACCGTCACTGTGCGCAGCGCCAGCGGTACCGTACTGCAAACCGCGACCGTACAACCGAACGGTAGCTTCACCGTGACCCTGAGCCCGCCTCAAGACAACGGCCAGGTCCTTTCGGTCGGCCTCACGGACCCGCGTGGCAACGTGTCGGGCAACGTCACCATCACCGCGCCCGATGTGGATGCCAACGCCCCGGTCATCGCCAGCGACAACCTGGCGACGGCAACGGTCAACCTGGTACCGGTCACCGCGACCAAGACCTACACCGACAGCTTCACCACCCTGCTGTCGGGCTTCACCAAGACCTACACCTGGACCGTAGCCGCCGGCACCACGGTGGACCCGACCCTGACACTGACCACCAACAGCGTACTGGCGCTGCTCAACAACTCCACGTTCACCCTGCAAGTGAAAGACGCGACGGGCGCCTGGGTGACGCTGGCCACCGGCAACACCCAGGGCCTGCTCGACCTGATCGTGCTGCCGCTGGGCCTGCAGGTCGATATCGGTACCCTGCAAGCCGGTGACTACCGCCTGACCGTGGGCAGTGGCGGCATTGGCCTGATCACCAACGTGACCACTTCGCTGGACATCACGGCCACCAGCCTGACCCAGTTCACCGGGACTGGCACTGCCACCACCGGCAACGTCATCACCGATGTGGGCACCGATGGCACTGTCGATGCACGTGGCCCGGACAGCGCCGCCGTGCTCCAGGTGTTCAAGGACGGCAGTTATGTCGCGGCCGGCAGCGCCACCACGGTACAAGGCCTGTACGGCACACTGGTGATTCGCGCGGACGGCAGCTACACCTACACGCCAAACGGCAGCCCGAGCAGTGTCGGCAAGGTCGATGTGTTCAGCTATCAGCTGGTGCATGCGAACGGCCTGTCCGACTCTGCCAACCTGTATGTACGTATCGACAGCCCGCAGGCCACGGAGGTGTGGAGCAACATCAACTACGGTGCGCCGGCCACAGTGGTCGATGCCGTCAACGACGTCGGCTTCAGCCACCTGACCCTGGTCAACCGTGTGGACACCAGCAGCAGCTCGCTGGGCACGCTGAGCCTGCCGGTAATTGGCACGCGCCAGGCCACCTACACCACCTCGGTTGCTGCCGATACCACAGCCAACCTGCAGGTGGTGGTCAACTCCACCAACCTGTTGAGCCTGCTCAACGGCACCACCATCGAGTTGCTCAAGCTCAATCCGGCCACCGGCCAGTATGTGCTGGTGCAGTCGGTGCCTGGCGGCTCATTGGTCAGCCTGCTGGGGGGCGGTGCGGCTTATACCTTCCAGAACCAGGGGGCCGGTACTTACCACGTGCGCGTCACAGCGGGCGGCATCGGCCTGCTCAGCTCCATCACCACCAGCCTGAACGCCACCACCACGCACCTCACCGAGTTCGTGGTCAGCAGCGCGACCACAGCCACCGGCAACCTGCTCACCGATGACACCGTGGGCTCGGCCTTGACCGTGCTCAGCGTGCTGACGGCGGCCAACACCTACACCATCCCGGGCTACAACGGAGTTAGCGTGGCCGGCACCTACGGCACACTGCTGGTGCATGCTGACGGCAGCTACACCTACACCCTCAACTCAGGGCTCACGTCGACAGCCGTCGGCCAGCACGACACCTTCACCTACGAGCTGACCCACCCCAACGGCACCACCGACACCGCAACGCTCACCATCAACCTGGACAACGCCGCCGGCCTCACCAGCACGATGTCGTTGCTGTCCGATACCGGTGACGAAGGGGTTGCGCTGGCCAGTGTTGCCGCGTCGGCTTCCACCGAGGTAATTGCCGGCACCGACGGCAACGACCACCTCGATGGCAGCCAGGGTGGCCATATCACCCTGCAGGGTGGCGCAGGGGACGACACCTTGGTGGTGGTCGACCAGAACTTCGCCAGCGTGGAGGGCGGCACCGGTACCGACACCCTGCTGTGGGGCGGTGGCGATGCCAGCATCGACCTGGGCAACCTGGCCGACCGGGTGCATGACATCGAAGTCATCGACCTCAACGACACCAGCGCGGTGGCGCTTACCCTCAACCTGGCAGACGTGGTGGCCATCACCGAAACCGGCAACGACACACTGATCATCAAGGGGGACGACAAAGACACGGTTCACATGACAGACAACTGGACGCTGGTCGGGAACCAAACCGCCGACGGCATCGACTATAACCAATATACGGCCCAGGAGGATCCGAGCCATAACCTGTGGGTGCAGAACGGTATCCATGTGGTCTGAGGCCGCTGTAATCCCGCCGGGCACACGCCCGGCGGCATGGACGACCAGCAGTAAGGGAACTATGTGAAGCGAAGCAGTCCGCTGTCACCGCTGTTGCTGGGCGCCTTCGGGCTCCTGGTGCTGAACTTCCACCCGGCCGCCCAGGCAGCCGACGACATCGACCCACAACTGCGCCAGATCGGGCCATCGCTGCTACGCGATGCGCCCGAAGCGTTGCCCGCCCGCCCCGCTATCGGCATGGCCCCGGTGGCCAGTGGCGAGCGCCTGGGGCTGACCGACGCGGTGCTGCAAGCCGCGCAATGGCACCCCAGCATCGCCGAAGCCATCGGCAACCTGTACAAGCAAGGTGAAGGCATCAACGTCGCCCGTGCGGGGTATTACCCGCAGATTTCCGGCGGTATCCGCACCGGTTATGACACCGGTTACGGCGGTGACCGCAACAGCCAGGCACTGAACCTGTCGCTCAAGCAGATGCTCTACGACTTCGGCAAGGTCGACAATGCCGTCAGCGCGGCCCAGGCCGCCGCCGCCCGTGCCCAGGCCAACATCCTGCTGGTGGTCGACGAGCTGGCCCGCGACACGGCCTACGCCTGGATCGAAACCCGCCGCTACGAACAACTGATGACCATCGCCCGCGACCAGATTCGCGGGGTCGGCGACATTGCCGGCATGGCCCGCCAGCGCAGCGACATGGGCGCCAGCACCCGCTCCGACGTGGTGCAAGCCGAGTCCCGCGTGGAAAGCGCCCGCGCCACGCTGGAGGAATACCAGTCGCAATACGAACGCTGGCGTTCCACCCTGGCGGCCCTGATGGGGCGCGTTACCCCGCCAGCGCTGACCGAGCAAGCACCGCCCGAGCTGAACCAGGCCTGCAAGCGGCCCTCGCAGGGCGATGACCGCCTGCCCGCCGTGCTGATGGCCCTGGCCCAGCGCGCCCAAGGCCAGGCCGAACTGGCCCAGGCCAAGGCCGAAGCCTACCCGACTCTGTCGTTGCAACCCCAGGTCAACCACTACCTGGACGACGACTACAACCGCGACAACGCACGCCTGGACCGCACCCAGGCCGGCATCTACCTGAACGTCGAAGTGCCCATCTACCAGGGCGGCGCCATCAGCGCCCGCACCCGCGCTGCCGGCCATGCGCTGACCGCCGCCGACTCCGCCGAGGATGCGGCACGCCTGCAGGCGCGTCGCGGCCTGGCCGAGGCCATGGCGCAAACCTCCGGGCTGGGGCGCCGGCTGACGTCCCTGGAGGCGCGCCAGGTCAGCATCCAGGAGGCGCGCATGCTGTATGGCCGGCAATACCTGGACCTGGGCACGCGGCCCCTGCTCGACCTGCTCAACGCCGAGCAGGAGATCTACCAGTCACGCTTCGAACTCGCCGGCACCCGCTCCGACCTGCTACGCCTGGATGTCGACTGCCTGTACAACACCGGCGCCCTGCGCACGGCCTTTGGCCTTGAGGGGCGCAACCTGCAAGGGGTGGAGATCCAGCCATGACCGATTCCATCAATGTGACCCTGCCCAACCAGGCGCCCGCTGCTGCCCCCGAAGCGGCTCACCGGCCAGACCTTGGGCCATGGCTGGAGGTGATGCTGCAGGTGGCGCACCACTACCGCCTGGACGTGTCGCCACAACGCATCCGCCTGGCCGCCGTCGAGGACGCCCGCCCGCTGGACGAAATCCTCCGCCACATGGCGCGCCAGGCTGGCCTGGCCCTGCGCTTCGTACGCTTCGATGCCAAGGGCTTGCGGCAATGGCGCACCCCGTTGGTGCTGGAGCTGGACGATGGCCAGCTGGCGGTGGTCGAGTCGGTCACTGAAAAGGACGACCTGGCGGTGGTGTTTGCCGGCGACCAGGGCCTGACCACACGCCTGCCGCGTGACAGCCTCAAAGGCCGCATCAACCGTGTTGCCCTGCTGCGCCCGGCGCGGCCGCTGCGCGACGTGCGCACCGACGACTACACCGCGCCCTACGACCGCCACTGGTTCGCCCGCATCGTGCTGCGCGACCTGCGCCCGTATGGGCAAGTGATGGTCGCCTCGCTGGTGGCTAACGTCCTGGCCCTTGCGGGGGTGCTGTTCTCGATGCAGGTGTATGACCGGGTAATCCCGGCCGAATCGCTGCCCACCCTGTACGTGCTGTTTGGCGGTGTGGTGCTGGCGTTGGTGTTCGACTTCAGCATGCGCCTGCTGCGCCTGAAGGTGACCGACCTGCTCGGCAAGCGCGCCGACCTGCGGGTGAGCGACCTGGTCTACGGGCATGCGTTGCGCCTGCGCAACTCGGTGCGGCCGAAGTCCACAGGGTCGTTCATCTCGCAACTACGCGAGCTGGAATCGATCCGCGACCTCATCACCTCCAGCACGGCCACGGTATTGGCCGACCTGCCGTTCTTCCTGCTGTTCCTGCTGGTGTTCTGGCTGATCGGCGGCGTGCTGGTGTTCATCCCGCTGGCCGCACTGCTGGCCATGGTAGTGCCCGGAGTGCTGGCACAGCGGCGCCTGGCGCGGCTGGCCAACGCCTCCATGCGCGAGTCGGCGCTGCGCAACGCCATGCTGGTGGAAAGCATCCAGGGCCTGGACGAAATCAAGGCACTGCAAGCCGAAGCGCGCTTCGAGCGGCAATGGAACCAGTACAACGCGGCCTGCGCCCACACCAACCTGCGCCTGCGCACCCTCACCAATGGTCTGGTGACCTGGACGCAGAACGTACAGGGCGCCGTGTTTGCCGTGGTCATCGTGATCGGCGCGCCCATGGTGATCGCCGGCGACCTCACCACCGGTAGCCTGGTGGCGGCGTCGATGCTGTCGTCGCGGATGATGGCACCGCTGGCGCAACTGACCCATGTACTGACCCGCTGGCAACAGGCCAAGGTGGCCCTCCAAGGGCTGGACAAACTGATGCAGTCCCCGGTCGACCACCCCGAAAGCGAGGCCCGCGTACACCTGCCGGCCATCCGTGGCGAGTACCGCCTGCGCCAGGCCAACTTCCGCTACAGCGAAGAATCGCCCCCAGTACTGAATATCGGCCAATTGGACATTCAACCGGGCGAGCGTATCGCCGTGCTCGGGCGCAACGGTGCCGGCAAGTCGACCCTGCTGCAAGCCCTGGGCGGGGCCATGGACCTGGTGCAAGGCGAAGTCAGCCTGGACGGCATCGCCCTGGCCCACCTCGACCCCGCAGACCTGCGCCGTGACGTCGGCCTGCTGCCGCAATACGCGCGCCTGTTCCACGGCACACTGCGGGAAAACCTCACCCTCGGTGCCGGCCAGGCCAGCGACCAGGAACTGGTTGCCGCGCTGGCGGCCACTGGCGCACTGGACTTCGTGCGCCGCCTGCCCAAGGGCATGGACCACCTGATTCTGGAAGGTGGCCTGGGTTTATCGGGCGGGCAGCGCCAGGCCCTGGTGCTGTCGCGCCTGCTGGTGCGCCAGCCACAGGTTTTGCTGCTGGACGAACCCACCGCCTCGCTGGACGACATGACCGAGCGCAAGCTGCTGGATAACCTGGAGCGTTTCTGCCAGGGCCGCACTCTGGTGATCGCCACCCATCGCCTGAGCGTACTGCAACGGGTCGACCGCATCCTGGTGCTCGACGGCGGGCGCATTGTCATCGATGACACGCGCGATGCCGCGCTGGCCAAACTGCAAGGAGCCCAGGCATGAGCAACCATGAACTCCCGGCCTCCTACCTGGATGGGCAGGACGACCAGGCGGTGTTCCGCGCCGGACGTATCATCACGATTTGTGCATTGATGCTGGCCGCGTTCCTGGCCTGGGCCGCCTGGTTCGAGGTGACCGAGGTGTCCACCGGCACTGGCAAAGTGATCCCCAGTTCGCGGGAGCAGGTGATCCAGTCGTTCGAGGGCGGCATCGTGGCGCAGATGAGCGTGGCCGAAGGCGACCTGGTCGAGCGCGGCCAGGTGCTGGCCCAGCTCGACCCGACCAAGACCGCCTCCAGCGTTGGCGAAAGTGAAGCCAAGTACCGCGCCGCCAAAGCCAGCCAGGCCCGCCTGCAGGCGGAGGTGACCGGCAAGCCGCTGACCTTCCCCGACAGCCTGCGCGACTCACCCGAGCTGATCGACGCCGAAACCGCGTTGTACCAGACCCGCCGTCGCGGCCTGGAGCAAACCCTGGCGGGCATCCAGGACTCACTGCAACTGGTGCGCAGCGAACTGAAGATCACCGAAAACCTGGCCAAGATGGGCGCTTCCAGCCGGGTAGAAGTGATCCGCCTTAACCGCCAGCGTTCAGAGCTTGAACTGAAAGCCAACGAAGCCCGCTCCGACTACCTGGTGCGGGCCCGGGAAGAACTGGCCAAAGCCAGCGCCGAGGCCGACAGCCTGTCGGAAGTGATCCGCGGGCGCAGCGACTCGCTTACCCGCCTGACGTTGCGTTCGCCAGTGCGCGGCATCGTCAAGGACATCGAGGTCAATACCCTGGGTGGCGTGGTGCAGCCCGGGGGCCAGGTGATGAAGATCGTGCCGATGGACGAACGCCTGCTGATCGAAACCCGCATCGCCCCGCGCGATATTGCCTTCATCCACCCGGACCAGGCGGCCAAGGTCAAGATCAGTGCCTATGACTATTCGGTGTACGGCGGGCTGGATGGCAAGGTGGTGGGCATTTCGCCGGACACCTTGCAGGATGAAGTGAAGCCCGAGATCTACTACTACCGGGTGTTCATCCGTACCGAGCAGGACAGCTTGCAGAACAAGGCCGGCAAGCACTTTGCAATTGTACCGGGGATGGTGGCCACGGTGGATATCCGCACCGGGGAGAAGACCATTCTGGATTACCTGATCAAGCCGCTGAACCGGGCCAAGGAGGCCCTGCGCGAACGGTAGCTGGCCCAGGGCCGCTTTGCGGCCCAATCGCCGGCAAGCCAACTCCCACCTCGACCGCATGCTCTTCAAGCCTTATGCAGTACCTGTGGGAGCTGGCTTGCCGGCGATTGGGCCAGAACAGGCTATACATCCCTAAAGCCCAGCCCGAACAGGCCGATAACCGGTTATCCCCTGTTCCCCACCGAAGGTCACCATGGCCACGCAAAATGCCCGCGCGGACTCGCTGTCCCTGCTGCTGTTCACCCTGCGCAGCGGCAAGCTGATGGCAATCAACCTGCTCAAGGTCAGCGAGATCATCCCCTGCCCGCCGCTGACCAAGCTGCCCGAGGCGCACCCCCACGTAAAAGGCGTGGCAACCCTGCGCGGCCATTCGCTGTCGGTCATCGACCTGTCCCGCGCCATTGGCGAGCGGCCCCTTGCCGACCCGGACGGCGGGTGCCTGATCGTCACCGAGATCAGCCGGTCGCGCCAAGGCCTGCATGTGCAGGCGGTCAGCCGCATCGTGCATTGCCTGAGCACCGACATCAAACCGCCGCCCTTTGGTTCAGGCAACCGCTCGTTCATCACCGGCGTAACCCGGGTGGACAACACCCTGGTGCAGGTGCTGGACATCGAAAAGGTCATCCATGCCATCGCCCCACCGGTGGCCGAACCGCCCCATGGCACCTTGAGCGAAGAAGACGCCAGCCTGCTGGCCGCCGCCAATATCCTGGTGGTGGACGACAGCCAGGTAGCCCTGCAGCAGTCGGTGCACACCCTGCGTAACCTGGGCATCGAATGCCACACCGCGCGCAGCGCCAAAGACGCCATTAACGTGTTGCTGGAACTGCAGGGTACGCCGCAGGAGATCAACATCATCGTCTCCGACATCGAAATGAGCGAAATGGACGGCTACGCCTTCACCCGCACCCTGCGCGAAACGCCCGACTTCCAGCACCTTTACGTGCTGCTGCACACCTCGCTGGACAGCGCCATGAGCAGCGAAAAGGCAACCCAGGCCGGGGCCAACGCCATCCTTACCAAGTTCTCCTCACCGGAGCTGACCGATTGTCTGGTGGTGGCCGCGCGTACCGTGGTGTTCACCGAGCGCTGATATATTCAGCGACAACTTCCCCGGCTTGCCGCCGGGGGTGAGTCGGGCATAATTCGCGCCCCTCGTAAGAAAACTGCCGGAACCGCGTATGAAGTTCTTCAGCTCCATCCTGATCAGCTGCGCCCTTTTCAGCGGTATCGCACAGGCCTCCAGCAGCCAGGCCTGGAACGAGCAGCGCCAACAGATGCTCAAGGCCTGCCTGGCTGCCAGCCAGTTCAAGGACGCCCACGCCCGTGGCAAGCCCGCCGAGTTCGATGACCAGGTGGGCATGAGCGCCCTGCTGATCGAAGGCGTGTACCCACAGAAGCACATGCAGCAGCGCACCGGCACCGAGTTGTGCCTGTACGATCGCCAGCACCAGCGTGCCTTTGTGAGCGAGTGGAGCCCGGAGGCCAAGTGAGCGACAGCTTGCGATTCGGCTGCACCGGTTGCGGCAAGTGCTGCACGGGCCACCATGTACCGTTGACGCTTGATGAAGCGCGACGCTGGGCGGACGATGCCGGCCAGGTAGTGGTGCTGATCGAGGCGTTCATCACCGACGGTCCCGGCATGCCGGCTGATCAGCGCGAGCATGTACTGCGCCGCTCCCATCCCGTGCACTGCGGCGACGGCGAAGCACGCGTGTCGGTGACCTTTGCCGCCTTCAACCCCGGGCGCTGCCGCAACCTCGACGACAACGACCTTTGCACCATCTACGACCAGCGCCCGCTGGTCTGTCGCATCTACCCGGTGGAAATCAACCCACACATTCCGCTGCGCCCGGACAACAAGGACTGCCCGCCAGAAGCCTGGCAGCAGGGGCCGGAACTGATCCACGGTACGCAACTGGTCGATGCGGAACTGGAAGTGCTGGTGCAAGCCTCGCGGCAGGCCGACCGGGACGACATTGCTGCCAAGGTGGCGGTGTGCCAGGCGCTGGGCATGACCACCAGTGCGCTCAAGGGTAATGGTTTTACTGCTTACCTGCCGGACATGGGGGCGTTTGCCACTGCGCTGGCGCAGGTGCATGGGGATGACGGGGGGCAGTGGACCTTGCATGTTCAGGATGAGGCGCTGGTCGCGAGCTTGCAGGGGCTTGGTTTGCGCACTACCAACGAAACTCCGGTGTGTTACGCGTTCATTGGCTTCTAGCCTGACTCACTGCGAAAAGGCATACACGGTAATTGTGGGAGCGGGCGTGCCCGCGAAGAATACAACGCGGTGGATGGCACCGGCTCTGCCGGTGTTCGCGGGCGCGCCCGCTCCCACAGGGATCGCGCAAACTTTCACACAAGCCAGTGGCGCCCTGACCTTAAGGCCCGAAACTGACAGCGCTGTCAGCCAGCGGTCACGCTGCCGACCCGGTTCGGGGGCTATAAGATTGAGTACAGACTACCGTTCCCTCCCCTCTGGCCAAGGTGCCCGCACCGATGCGACGTCCGTCCCGCTCTGTCATCCTCGCCGCCCTGGCGCTTCTTGTCCTGGTGGTAGCGGGCAGCTGGTATAGCCAGCGCCAGCCTGCACCCGCTGCCCGTGCGCAGGCGGCCATCCCCGTGCGCGTGGTCAGCGTCGCCCAGCAAGACGTGCCGCGCTACGCCAGCGCCATCGGGACAGTTCAGTCGCTGCACAGCGTCGAAGTACGGCCACAAGTCGAGGGGGTACTCACCCAGGTGCTGGTGAAGGAAGGCCAGTGGGTCAAGGAAGGCGACCTGCTCGCCACCCTCGACGACCGCAGCATCCGCGCCAGCCTCGACCAGGCCCGCGCCCAGCTCGGCCAAAGCCAGGCACAAATCCAGGTGGCTGGCGTCGACCTCAAGCGCTACCGCCTGCTCAGCAGCGATGACGGCGTATCCAAGCAAACCCTCGACCAGCAACAGGCGCTGGTCAACCAGTTGCAGGCCACCGTCAAGGGCAACCAGGCCGCCATCGCCAACGCTGAAGTGCAGCTCTCCTACACGCAGATCCGTTCACCGGTTACCGGGCGCGTCGGCATCCGCAATGTCGACCCGGGCAACCTGGTACGCACCAGCGACACCCAAGGCCTGTTCAGTGTCACCCAGATCGACCCCATCGCCGTCGAATTCGCCCTGCCGCAGCAAATGCTGCCAACCCTGCAAAGCCTGCTCAAGGCACCCACCCCGGCGCTGGTGCAGGCCTACATGGACGCCGACGGCGACCGCAGCCTGCTCGGCGAAGGCCACCTGGCACTGATCGACAACCAGATTTCCGGCACCACCGGTACCGTGCGGGTAAAGGCCGAGTTCGACAACAAGGATGGCCACCTGTGGCCGGGCCAACTGGTCACCATCCGCCTGCGCACCGCCGTGGAAGAAAACGCCCTGGTGGTGCCGCCACCGGTGGTGCAGCGCGGCGTCGACGGGCACTTCGTCTACCGCCTGGACGGCGACAAGGTCACCAGCGTGCCGGTGAAGGTGCTGTACCAGGACAGCGGGCTGAACATCATTGCCGGGGTCAAGCCGGGCGAGCGCCTGGTGCTCGATGGCCAATCACGGCTCAAGCCGGGCGCGCGGGTCGAAGTCACGCCTGATGCTCCCGCGCCGTCGGAAATGGCCGACCGCCGGAGCCAGCCATGAACACGCGCAACGGTGTTTCTGCCTGGTGCATCGATCACCCCATCGCCACCCTGCTGTTGACCTTCGCCCTGGTACTGCTGGGGGCCATCGCCTTCCCGCGCTTGCCGGTGGCGCCGTTGCCAGAGGCAGACTTCCCGACCATCCAGGTGACTGCCCAACTGCCCGGCGCCAGCCCGGAAACCATGGCCTCATCGGTGGCCACGCCGCTGGAGGTGCAGTTCAGCGCCATCCCCGGCATGACCCAGATGACCAGCAGCAGCGCGCTGGGCTCGACCACCCTGATCCTGCAGTTCACCCTCGACAAGAACATCGACACTGCCGCCCAGGAAGTGCAGGCGGCGATCAACACCGCCACTGCGCGCCTGCCGCAAGACCTGCCCAACCCGCCAACCTGGCGCAAGGTCAACCCGGCCGACAGCCCGGTGCTGGTGCTGACGGTCAGCTCCGACCAGATGCCCGGCAACGACCTCAGCGACTACACCGAAACCCTGCTGGCCCGCCAGCTGAGCCAGATCGACGGGGTGGGCCTGATCAACATCACCGGCCAGCTGCGCCCGGCAATCCGCGTGCAGGCGCAGCCCGAGAAGCTGGCCGCCATCGGCCTGACCCTGGCCGACCTGCGTCAGGCCATCCAGCAGACCAGCCTGAACCTGGCCAAGGGCGCGCTGTACGGCGAGCACAGCGTGTCGACCATCGCCGCCAACGACCAGCTGTTCCACCCCGAGGACTACGCGCAACTGATCGTCTCGTACCGCGATGGCGCCCCCGTACACCTCAAGGACGTGGCCAAGGTGATCAACGGCGCCGAAAACGCCTACGTCAAAGCCTGGTCCGGCGACCAGCCGGGGCTGAACCTGGTGATCTTCCGCCAGCCCGGGGCCAACATCGTCGATACCGTAGACCGCGTGCTGGCCGCCCTGCCCCGGTTGCAAGAGATGCTGCCAGCCTCGGTCGAAGTGTCGGTGCTGCAGGACCGCACCCAGACCATCCGTGCCTCGCTGCATGAAGTGGAACTGACGCTGATGATCGCCGTGGCCCTGGTGATCGGGGTGATGGCGCTGTTCCTGCGCCAGTGGTCGGCGACCATGGTGGTATCCAGCGTGCTGGGCGTGTCGCTGATCGCCAGCTGCGCGTTGATGTACATCCTCGGTTTCAGCCTGAACAACCTCACCCTGGTGGCCATCGTCATCTCCGTGGGCTTCGTGGTCGACGATGCCATCGTGGTGGTGGAGAACATCCACCGCCACCTGGAGGCCGGCGACGACAGCCGCACGGCGGCGCTCAAGGGCGCCGGGGAAATCGGCTTTACCGTGGTGTCGATCAGTTTCTCGCTGATTGCCGCATTCATCCCGCTGCTGTTCATGGGCGGTGTGGTCGGGCGGCTGTTCAAAGAGTTTGCCCTGACCGCCACGGCCACCATCCTGATTTCGGTGGTGGTTTCGCTGACCCTGGCGCCAACCCTGTGCGCGCTGTTCATGCGCAGCCCACCCGGTGAACACAAGGGCGGCTTTGGCGAACGCCTGGTCGGGTGGTACGAAAAGGGCCTGAACCGCGCCCTCGCCCACCAGCGCCTGACCCTGGGTGTGTTTGGCGTGACCCTGGCGTTGGCGGTGGCCGGCTACGTGGCCATCCCCAAGGGCTTCTTCCCGTTGCAGGACACCGGTTTCATTCTGGGCACCAGCGAAGCAGCGGCGGATGTCTCGTACCCGTCGATGATCGAGAAGCACCAGGCGCTGGCCAAGATCATCGGGGCAGACCCGGCCGTGCGCGCGTTCTCCCATTCGGTGGGCGTTACCGGCAGCAACCAGACCATCGCCAACGGCCGTTTCTGGATCGCCCTCAAGCCACGTGGCGAGCGCGATGTGTCGGCCAGCGAACTGATCGACCGGCTGCGGCCCAAGCTGGCCCAGGTACCGGGCATTGTCCTGTACATGCGCGCCGGCCAGGACATCAACCTCAGCTCCGGCCCGTCCCGCACCCAGTATCAGTACGTGCTCAAGAGCAACGACGGCGAGGCCCTGAACCTGTGGACGCAGCGCCTGACCGACCGGCTGCGGGAAAACCCGGCGTTCCGCGACCTGTCCAACGACCTGCAACTGGGCGCCAGCGTCACCCGCATCGACATCGACCGCCAGGCCGCCGCGCGCTTCGGCCTGACCACCACCGATGTCGACCAGGCCCTGTACGACGCCTTCGGCCAGCGGCAGATCAGCGAATTCCAGACCGACACCAACCAGTACAAGGTGATCCTCGAACTGGATGCGCAGCAGCGTGGCAAGGCCGAGAGCCTCAACTACTTCTACCTGCGCTCGCCGCTGAGCAACGAGATGGTGCCGCTGTCGGCCGTCGCCCACGTGGCGCCGCCCAGCACCGGGCCGCTGTCGATCAGCCACGATGGCCTGTTCCCGGCGGCCAACCTGTCGTTCAACCTGGCCCCCGGCGTGGCCCTGGGCGATGCTGTGAGCATCCTCGACCGCACCCAGCGCGAGCTGGGCATGCCCGACTCCATCAGCGGCAACTTCCAGGGCGCGGCCCAGGCCTTCCAGAGTTCGCTGTCGAGCCAACCGTGGTTGATCCTGGCCGCGCTGGTGGCGGTGTACATCATCCTCGGCGTGCTGTACGAAAGCTTCGTCCACCCACTGACCATCATTTCCACCCTGCCCTCGGCCGGCCTGGGTGCGCTGATATTGCTGTGGGCCATGGGCCAGGACTTCAGCATCATGGGGCTGATCGGCGTGGTGCTGCTGATCGGCATCGTCAAGAAAAACGGCATCCTGCTGATCGACTTTGCCCTGGAAGCCCAGCGTCATCAGGGCCTGACGCCGGAGCAGGCGATTCATCAAGCGTGCCTGACGCGCTTCCGTCCGATCATCATGACCACCCTGGCCGCCTTGCTCGGCGCGGTGCCGCTGATGTTCGGCTTCGGCACCGGCGCCGAGTTGCGTCAGCCACTGGGCATTGCAGTGGTCGGCGGCCTGCTGGTGAGCCAGGCCCTGACGCTGTTCACCACCCCGGTCATATACTTGGCCCTGGAGCGCCTGTTCCACCGCCGCCAGGCTGCCCGAGCGGCAGCGCCAAGTGCCAGCTAGGACAAGACCATGCGTGTGCTGATCATCGAAGACGAAGAAAAAACCGCCGACTACCTGCATCGTGGCCTGAGCGAACAGGGCTTTACCGTGGACCTGGCGCGGGACGGCATCGACGGCCTGCACCTGGCCCTGGAGGGCGATTACGCTGTGATCGTGCTGGATGTGATGCTGCCCGGCCTGGACGGCTATGGCGTGCTGCGCGCCTTGCGCGCGCGCAAGCAGACGCCGGTGATCATGCTGACCGCCCGCGAACGGGTCGAAGACCGCATCCACGGCCTGCGTGAGGGTGCCGACGACTATCTGGGCAAGCCGTTCTCGTTTCTTGAACTGGTCGCCCGTCTTCAGGCCCTTACCCGCCGTAGCAGCAGCCACGAACCGCTCCAGGTGCAGGTGGCAGACCTGTGGATCGACCTGATGGCGCGCAAGGCCACCCGCGCCGGCCAGCGCCTGGACCTGACTGCCAAGGAGTTCTCGCTGCTGAGCGTTCTGGCCCGGCGGCAGGGTGAAATCCTGTCGAAGACGGCGATTGCCGAGCTGGTCTGGGACATCAACTTCGACAGCGATGCCAACGTTGTGGAAGTGGCAATCAAGCGCCTGCGCGCCAAGCTGGACGGGCCTTTCGACAACAAGCTGCTGCACACCATCCGAGGCATGGGCTATGTCCTGGAAAACCGTGCGGGGTAATTCCATCGCCCTGCGCCTGTCGGCGCTGTTCATCCTGGTAGCACTGGGCGTGTTCGTGTTGATCGGCTCGGCACTTTACCGCCAGGTCGACCACAGCCTTGACTTGCTGCCGCAAGCTGAACTGGACGCACGCTTCAGCGTGCTCGAATCCACCCTCAACCGCTTCGGTACGCCAGACCACTGGGCCAAGATCAACAACAAGCTCAACCTGCTGAGCGAAGAAGACAAACGCATCCGCTTCTGGGTGGTCAGCAGCAACCCGGCCTACGAGTACGGCCACCCCAGCGAGCTGGTACGGGCCTTCGCCGAAGGCCCGCAGGGTATGCGCGACCTGCGCCTGCCCGACCGCCCCTACCCTTACAAGGTGCTGGTCAGCGAACTGCCAGCACTGGGCGAGCGGCCACCGCTACGCTTTCTGATCGGCATCGACACCGAAACCTTCTGGCAGGCGCAGCACAGCCTGCTGGTGGCGATTGTCGGTTTGGCAGTGCTTGGCGTACTGCTGGCCTCAGTGCTGGGCTACTGGGTGGCGCGCATTGGCCTGCGCCCGTTGCTGGCGTTGTCCAACGAGGCCCAGGCCCTGGCCCCGCCACGCCTGGACGGGCGCTTGAAGACCCACGCGCTGGCCCCGGAACTGGCGCAGTTTGCCGGCGCCTTCAACGCTGCGCTCGACCGTGTCAGCCAGGCCTACTCGCGGCTGGAAGCCTTCAACGCTGACGTTGCCCATGAACTGCGCTCCCCGCTCACCAACCTGATCGGCCAGACCCAGGTCGCACTCACCCGAGGCCGCAGCGCCGAGCATTATTTCGAAGTGCTGCAATCCAACCTGGAAGAGCTGGAACGCCTGCGCAGCATCATCAACGACATGCTGTTTCTGGCCAGTGCCGACCAGGGCAGCAAGGCCACTGCCCTGACCCAGGCCTCGCTGGCAGAGGAAGTGGCGACCACGCTCGACTACCTGGACTACATCCTCGAAGACGCGCAGGTCAGCGTGAACGTAAGCGGCGATGCCCACGCCCCCATCGAAAAAGCCCAACTGCGCCGGGCGTTGATCAACCTGCTGAACAACGCCGTGCAACATACGGCGCCACACCAGGTGATCCAGGTGCAGATCGATGCCGGGCCGGAGCAGGTCAGCATCGCCGTGAGCAACCCGGGGCCGGCGATTGACGACGAGCACCTGCCGTTGCTGTTCGAGCGCTTCTACCGGGTGGATGCGGCGCGCAGCAACAGTGGCGGGGGTAACCATGGGTTGGGGTTGGCCATCGTCAAGGCGATTGCGCTGATGCATGGGGGGGAGGTGTTCGTGCGCAGCGGGGCTGGGGTCAATACCTTCGGTATCAAGCTGCCAACCCATGGCTGACAGGCGTCACGGTCCCTGTGGGAGCGGCCTTGTGTCGCGAAAGGGTCGCGAAGCGGCCCCAAGTTCTGTGCCATAGCATCAATTGCCGGGGCTGCTCTGCAGCCCTTTCGCGACACAAGGCCGCTCCCACAGAGAACCGCTAAAGCGCTCTAGATTGCGGGTTTGCGCCGAAAGTACTATTGCTTTCTCAGGGATCGTTACCTTTTGCGCAACAGTGCTTATCGCACTTCGCTCTGTTTCCAGTGCACTGAAAGGACTAACTTTACCCCCGTCCTCATTAGCACTTGCACCGCAAGAAGGTAGTTTCAAATGTCCAACAGTATGGGTATTGCCAGCGTCTTCGTTCTGTCTTCCCTGTTGTTGTCGCCCCTGGCCATGGCCGAAGAATCCAGCGCTTTCGTCACCCGTAATGCAGAGCTCGCCGCCGTCCACCAAGAGGCCCGCGACGCTGTGGCTGCAAACAAGTCTGACGCCGCCAAAGACGCAAAACAGACAGCTTCCAAAGCTGCTGTCGATGCCAATGCCGACAGCTGATCAAGCGCTGTTGCTGCTCCCGATTTCCCTTGGCTACGCCATGGGCACCACCGGTGCCGATATGTTAGCCTTTTAAAGCCGCTGCCGATCAGCGGCTTTTTTTATGTGCTTTAACGCTCAGCCCGGCTGTAACGTCTACTTATAAGAAAGACGCACATTCAAAAATAAAAACTGCCCCACCGTCACACCAAAGGAGCTAGTACCGGTGCCTTCCGCGTTTCGTTTTACCCCGCTGTTCATTGCGTTGACTGCAACGATCCCTTTCGCCGCCCAGGCAGATGAAGACAAGGCTGATGGCTTCATCGAAGGGTCGTCCTTCAACCTGCATTTCCGTAATGCCTACTTCAACCGCGACAACCACAACGCCGGCGTGCGCGACACCCGCGAGTGGGGCCAGGGCGCGGTTGCGCGCTTCGAGTCCGGTTACACCCCGGGTGTGGTCGGCTTTGGCCTGGACGCCCATGCCATGCTGGGCCTCAAGCTCGACGGCGGTGGCGGCCATGCCGGCACCAGCATCCTGCCCGAGCACATCAAGGACGACGGCGAGCTGGGCGCTGCCCCGCACTCGTTCTCCACGGCTGGCGCTGCAGTCAAGCTGAAGGCATTCGACACCGAGCTGAAAGCCGGTGACCTGTTCCTCACCAACCCGGTGATCGCTGGCGGCGAAACCCGCATGCTGCCGCAGACCTTCCGTGGCGTGAGCCTGACCAACACCAGCATCGACGGCCTGCTGCTCGAAGGCGGCCAGGTGAGCTTCACCCACCCGTACAACCAGAGCGGCCACCGCCGTATCGACACCTACTACGGCTCGCTGAACGAACACGACAAGAGCAAGCACCTGAACTGGGCCGGCGCGTCGTGGAGCGGTACCGAGAACATCACCGCCAACCTGTACGCCGCCGAACTGAAGGACATCTGGAACCAGTACTACGCTGACTTCGACTACACCTACGTGGTCAACGACCTGGTCAGCCTGAACCCAGGCGTGCACTTCTACCACACCCAGGACACCGGCCAGGCCCTGCTGGGCAAGATCGACAACAACACCTACAGCGTGCACTTCACCGTCAACGCCGGGTTCCACAGCGTCACCGCCGCCTACCAGCGGGTCAACGGCAACACGCCGTTCGACTACATCAACCTGGGCGACAGCGTGTACCTGGACAACTCGCGCATGTACTCGGACTTCAACGCGCCGAACGAGCGTTCGTGGAAGCTGCAGTACGACTATGACTTCGCCGGCGTCGGCGTGCCTGGCCTGACCACCTCGCTGTCGTACTCGCGCGGTGAAGCCGACCTGACCAAGGCGGTGCAGGACACCACGCACTACGACTACTACCGTGAAGATGGCAAGAACGCCATGCACTGGGAACGCGACCTGGACGTGAAGTACGTGTTCCAGGAAGGTGACCTGAAAGACCTGTCGGTGCTGGTGCGCTATGCCACCCACCGTGGTAGCCAGGGTTATGCGTCGATCGACAGCAACAGCGACAACGATGAAGTGCGGGTGATCGTGGATTATCCGCTGAACGTGTTCTGATCCAAGACCGTATGCGAGGGCTTTGCCCTCGCTTCGCCGGCAAGCCAGCTCCCACAGGTACTGCAGCAGCCTCAAAGGTTGCACTGTACCTGTGGGAGCTGGCTTGCCGGCGATGGGCTGCGCAGCAACCCTACGCGTGATTCCGTCGGACAAATCTTGTCCGACAATCCGCGCTTCCCTAGAATGTCGCCGCCGCGAATGGCCCTGCCCACGCAGTAGCGAGCATGCCCACCCGATTACCGCGTTTCGCATTCCTCAGGTCGCACCCCGAGCTGACCCTCAATCTGGGCAGCTGCCTTGCCGTGCTCGCCATCGTCGCCATCGTCAGCTACCTGCTGGCGCGGGAACGCGATAGCGTCGAGCTGTCGGCCATTCGCTCGTCCAACAACATCGTTCAGTTGATCGAAAGCGACATCCTGCGCAACGCCGAACTCTACGATCAGTCCCTGCAGGGCCTGATCTGGGCTGTCGGACGCAAGGAACTGCCGGAAATCCCCGGCCCGCTACGCCAGCGCCTGCTATTCAATGAAGCCTTCGTCGACCGCAAACGCGGTGATGTGCTGTGGCTGGACAAACAAGGCAACGTAGTGGGCGACTCCACCAGCAGCGTGCCGCGCAAGGCCAACTTCGGCGATACCGGGGTGTTCAAGGCGCATCAGAACAACGCCAACCTCGGTTTGCTGGTGGGCCCGCCGTTCAAGGCCAAACTGGGCGACCTGGACTGGTGTATCAGTTTCAGCCGGCGTATCTCTGGCCCCAATGGCGAATTCGCCGGGCTGGCGGCAGGGGCACTGCGCCTGTCGTACTTCAGCGAACTGTTCCAGCGCCTGGACATCGGCGACGACAGCAGCATCAACCTGTTCAATACCGACGGGCAGTTGCTCGCCCGCCAGCCCTCGCGCACGCAAGACCCACTGATCGGCACCAACTATGCCGAGCGGCCCAACTTCAAGCGTATTCTCAGCGAACAGAGTGGCAACTTCACCGCACGCTCCGGGAGCGACGGCAGCTCACGCATCTACACCTTTGCCCGTGTCGCGCAGTTGCCGCTGATCGTACTGGTGGTTCACTCGGCAGACGAGGTGTTCCAGTCGTGGCGACGTACCGCGATTCTGGTCAGCGTCGCTACCGGCGTGCTCTGCGTGGGCATTCTCTGGCTGACCCTGCTGCTGGGCCGCGAACTGCGCCGCCGTCAGGAAGCCGAGCAAGGCCTGGCAACCCTGGCTGCCACCGACAGCCTGACGGGCCTGGCCAACCGTCGCCGCCTGGACCAGGTGCTGCGCCAGGAATGGGCTCGCGCGCAACGCAACCGCAAGCCGCTGGCCGTGCTGATGGTGGATGTGGACCATTTCAAGGCATTCAACCAGCGCCATGGCCATGCCGGTGGCGACCATGCCCTGCGTGAAGTGGCCAAAGCCATCGAAGCGTGCATCCGCCGCCCGGCCGACCTGGCTGCGCGTTATGGTGGGGAGGAGTTTCAGGTGGTGCTGCCGGAAACCGACCTGGCCGGCGCCCGGTTACTGGCGGAACGCATACGCGCCAGCGTCGAGGCGCTAGCGCCGTTTGCCGATGATGCCCACGCGGTGACGGTGAGCATCGGTATCGGCCTGTCCGGCACCCAGCACGACCTGGCCAGGGTACTGGGCGCTGCGGACGAAGCGCTCTACCGGGCCAAGGCCATGGGCCGCAACCGGGTAGAGGGGCCTGAGGCTTAAGAACGGGCGCGGGCAGCGTTGCGCAGGGCCTTGACCTGGTCATGGTTGCGCTGCACGCCTTGCAACTGTTTTTCCACCAGGCTGTAAGTCATGTCGCTGGCGGTGCGGCCCAGTTTCACCAGCTTTTCGCGGGCTTCCTTGTAGGCTTTAAGCGCGTGGTCCTCGCCCCGCTCCACCTCGTTGAGCACCGCTTCTTCATCCTTGCCGGTGACCATCGACTTCAGGTTGACCCAGCCACGGTGCAGGTCGCCGCTGATGCTGGTGGAGGTTTCCGGGTCGCCGCCCAGGCGGCGCACTTCGCTTTGCAGCTCGCCTGCGGCATTGGCGCACTCGCCGGCACGCTGGACGAAAAACGCTTTCAACTCTGGGTTCTTCACATCATCGGCCGAGGTCTTGAAGCCTTTCTCGCCATCCTTGCTGTACTCGATCAGGTCGTTGAGCACATCGATCACGTCTTTGTTGGGGTTACTCATGGTACGAACTCCTTGGCAGGTGATAGTCATCTGTAAGGGAGCAGTGTTCGTGCCAAGCCTTAATCAAAAAATAAATCCATTATTTTCAATGACTTATGTAATTAAGGATGAAGACTGATGAGGGCGTTCTGCATGATTGCCGCTTGGGCGCTCGTGCAGATTGCAGTATGGTCGGCGCTTTTCCACAGCCAGGTGCATCGAAGATGAAGCCGGAAACCCTCGAACTGCTGGTGACCCGGACCATGCCGTTTGGCAAGTATCAGGGACGGATCATTGCCGACCTGCCGGGGGACTACCTGGCGTGGTTTGCGCGCAAGGGCTTTCCGGCGGGGGAGCTGGGTGGGCTGCTGGCGTTGATGCATGAGATCGACCACAACGGGTTGGGTGATCTGTTGGTGCCGCTGCGGCAGAAGCATCGGCGGTGACCTGTGCTGGCCCTATCGCCGGCAAGCCAGCTCCCACAGGATCGCGCTGGCCTCTGGAGCTGCGCTGTACCTGTGGGAGCTGGCTTGCCGGCGATAGGGCCAGTGGAGCCAACCCAGGTCTTTAGCCTTTTACAGGAGCCACCGCCAACTCCACCCGCTCGCTCTTCTTGATCACCGCATACACCACCGCCGTCACCAGGCTACCCGCCACAATCGCCAGCAGGTAAAGCAGTGCATGGTTGATCGCATTGGGAATCAGCAGCACGAACAAGCCGCCATGCGGCGCCATCAGCTTGCAGCCGAAGTACATCGACAGCGCCCCGGTCAATGCGCCACCCACGACACTGGCCGGGATCACCCGTAGCGGGTCTTTGGCTGCGAACGGGATCGCCCCTTCGGAGATGAAGCACAGCCCCAGCGCCAACGCCGCCTTGCCTGCCTCGCGCTCGCTCTGGGCGAACTTGCGCCGGGCCAGGAAAGTGGCGATGCCAAGGCCTATCGGCGGCACCATGCCGGCGGCCATGGTCGCCGCCATCGGTGCGTAGCTCGACGACGCCAGCAACCCCACCGAGAAGGCATAGGCGGCCTTGTTGATCGGCCCGCCAAGGTCGACGCACATCATGCCTCCCAGCAACAGCCCCAACAGGATGGCATTGGTGGTGCCCATGCTGTCGAGGAAGTGCGTAAGCCCTTCGAGCATGGCCGCCACCGGCTGGCCCACCACGTAGATCATCACCAGGCCGGTGAACAGGCTGGCCAGCAGCGGAATGATCAGGATCGGCTTCAGCGCTTCCAGGCTGGTGGGCAGGCGCGCCCAGCGGGCAATGGCCTTGGCGCTGTAACCGGCAAGAAAGCCCGCGACGATGCCACCGATGAAACCGGCCCCCAAGGTGCTGGCCAGCAGGCCACCGATCATGCCCGGCGCAAGCCCCGGGCGGTCGGCGATGGACCAGGCGATGTAGCCCGCCAACAGCGGTACCATCAGCTTGAACGCAGCCTCGCCACCGATCTGCATCAACGCCGCCGGCAAGGTGCCCGGCTCTTTATACGCCTCGATGCCGAACACGAACGACAGGGCAATCAGCAGCCCACCGGCCACCACCATGGGCAGCATGAACGACACCCCGGTCAGCAGGTGCTTGTACACACCGGTCTTCTCGCCCTTTGCCGTACTGGCAGCGGCTACGGCATCGGCGCTGCTTTCCACTTTGGCTTCGGCCAGGGCCTTGTCCAGCGTGGCGCGGGCTTGCTTGAGGGCGATGCCAGTGCCACAACGGTAGATCCGTTTGCCGGCAAACCGCGCAGTGGGCACTTCGATGTCAGCGGCCAGCAGCACCACATCCGCCTCTGCGATGGCCTCGGCAGACAAGGGATTGCGCGCCCCGACCGAACCCTGGGTTTCGACCGTGAGTTGATAGCCCATCTGTTGTGCCGCTTGCTGCAAGGCTTCTGCGGCCATGAATGTGTGCGCGACGCCGGTCGGGCAAGCAGTGACCGCAACGATTCGCGTGACAGCGCTGCCAACAGCGACTGGGGCGTCTGATGCCGCCACCAACGGCTGGGCATTGGCGGCCGCCTCATCGAGGAAGCCTTCACGGTCGGCCAGCGCCTGGGAGGGTGTGCTCTGGTACACGCGCTTGCCGACAAAGCGGGCCAGGTCCACTGCGCCAGTGCTGACTACCAGCACCCAGTCGGCGTCGGCGATCTGTTGCGCACTCAGTTGCCGTTCCGGGTACCCGGCGTCCTGCACTTCGACACTGGTACTCCAGCCACGCCGCTGGGCAGCGGCGGACAACAAGCGTGCGCTCAGCACACTCGACACCTGGCCGTTGGGGCAGGCGGTGACAATGGCAATGTTCATCGGCAACCCTCTTGTTGTTCTGTCAGTTGCACGGCCGCTTCCAGACGCGCCAGTTGCTCGCGGTCACGGATGCCGAAGCCAACCTGGGTGACGGCCTGGGCAGCAATTGCGGTGGCGCGGGCCAACGTCTGCGCAGGCAGCTCGCCCTGCAGCAGGCCATGGACCATGCCGGCTACCAGCGAATCCCCCGCCCCCACCGTGCTGGCGACCCGCACCTTGGGTGGGCAGGCGTGTACGGCCAGATCGCGGGCGAACCAGCTGACACCCTGCTCACCTGCAGACACCACCACATGTTCGACGCCGCTGGCCAGCAGGTGCTCGGCGGCTGCACGTTGCTGCGCCGGGTTATCCACAGCCAGGCCGAGTACCTCGCCCAACTCTTCGGTATTGGGCTTGACCAGCCAAGGCGCGCTTTGCAGGCCCGCACGCAAGGCTTCGCCGCTGCTGTCCAGCGCGACCTTCAGGCCCGATGCCTTCAACTGGTCGAGTAACTGGCGGAACCACTCGGCACTGATGCCACGCGGCAGGCTACCGGCCACCACCACCGCATCATGGCCTGGGGCGACCTGTTTCAGGCGGCGCAGCAGCGCGCTACGCGCCGCCTCATCAACTTCCGGGCCCTGGCCGTTGATGTCGGTGACGCGGCCATCGGCCTCGACCAGCTTGATGTTGCTGCGGGCTTCGCCCGGCACGCGAACAAAGCAGTCGGCAAAACCGCGCCACTGGATCAGCGCTTCGAATGGCTGCAGGTTGTCCTGCCCGAGAAAGCCGCCGACGGTCACGCTGTGCCCCAGGTCGGCCAGTACCTGGGCAACGTTCAGCCCTTTACCCGCTGCATGGCTCTGTTGTACCTGGCTGCGGTTGACTTGCCCCGGGCGCAGGGTGTCCAGGCCGATGGTGATATCCAGCGCCGGGTTCAGGGTGAGGGTGAGGATCTTGGCCATTCAGAAACGCTCCACCAGCGCGCGAACCGCCGCAGCGCTGTCTTGTTGCAGGGCCTCGCGCGCCAGGGCGCGGGCCGTCTGGTGATCGGCCTGGCGAACCAGGGCCTTGACTTCGGCGATGCTGCGCGCAGATACGCTGAGCTCGTCAACGTCCAGCCCCAGCAGCACAGGCACCGCCTGCGGGTCGGCCGCCAACTCGCCGCATACGCCTACCCACTTGCCATGGGCATGGGCGGCGCGCACGGTCATGTCGATCAGGCTGAGCACGGCCGGGTGCAGGCCATCGGCCTGGGCCGAAAGGCTTGGGTGGCCACGGTCGATGGCCAGGGTGTATTGGGTCAGGTCGTTGGTGCCGATGCTGAAGAAGTCCACTTCACGCGCCAGTTGCGGCGCCAGCAAGGCCGCCGAAGGCACTTCGACCATGATGCCCAGTTGCAAGTCGGCCACCGGGGTTTCTGCACGCAAGCGCTCGACCATGGCCCGCGCCTCGCGCCACTCGTGTACCTGGCCAACCATCGGGAACATGATACGCAGCGGGCGATTGTCGGCAGCCTGCAGCAAGGCACGCAGCTGGTCTTCCATGATGTGCGGGCGCTGCAGAGTCAAGCGCACGCCGCGCACGCCAAGGAAAGGGTTTTCTTCGGCGGCGATCGGCCAGTACGGCAGCGGCTTGTCGCCGCCGACATCGAGGGTGCGTACCACCAGCGGGCGCCCGTCCAGGCCATCGAGCACGCGGCGGTACTCGGCTTCCTGGGTCGCCACGTCCGGGGCCTGGGGGTGTGCCATGAAAATCAGTTCGGTGCGTAGCAGGCCGACGCCTTCGGCGCCCTGCTCCACCACCTTGTCGATGCCGTTGCTGTCCCCGATGTTGGCGAACACCTCGACAGCGTGGCCATCGCGGGTCACGGCGGGTTCGAGGCGATTGGCCCACGCGGCCTGCAGGCGTTGCTCGCGGGCATCACGCTCGGCCAGGGCGCGTTGCAATTCTTCTTCCGGCGGCGCCACGTTGACCACGCCGCGTTGGCCATCGAGCAATAGCGGCGTGCCGGGCTCAAGCAGCAGGACCGCTGCCCCCGCACCCACCACTGCAGGAATGCCCAACGCACGGGCGACGATGGCACTGTGGGCAGTGGCGCCTCCTTGAGCGGTGACGATGCCGGCGACCCGGCTTGGGTCCAGCCGCGCCACATCGGACGGGCCGACTTCGGTCATCACCAGTACGTAAGGTTGCTCCGGCTCAACCTGGGCCTGCACACCGCACAATTGCGCCAGCACGCGGCGGCCGATGTCGCGCAGGTCGGCGGCGCGTTCGGCCAGCAAGGCATCGTGCAGCGCCTCTTGCTGACGGGCTGCGGCTTCGATTACCGCCATCCAGGCTGCCGCAGCACTTTCGCCTTGGGCAAGGCGCTGTTCGACATCGTCGGTCAGGGCCGGGTCGGCGAGCATTTCCTGATGGGTGACGAAGATCTCGCCAATGGCTTTGTCGCTGCGCTTCACCAAAGCCTGCAGGTCGCTGTCCACCGCCGCTATGGCCTGACGCAGCTTTTGCCGCTCCAGAGCACTGGATTCGCCACGTAGTGGATAATCGAACTCACGCTCGACACACACATGCGCCGGGCCGCTGGCAATGCCGGGGGCAGCGCCCACGCCCTGGATACGGCTACCGGCCACGGGGGCTTGCAGCACGTCGGCCGCAACGCTGGCAATGGGTGCTTCACGTTGTGCCAGCGGCTCGACCTCTTCGCCCAGACCCTGTTCGATGGCCGCCAGCAGCACCGGCAAGGCATCGGCGGCGATGCCCGGTTCGGCCACCAACTCCAGCGTCTGGCCACGGCGGGCGCCGAGGCTGAGCAGCTTGCTCAGGCTCTTCACCGACACCGCCGGCTGCGCACTGTCGACCACGCGAACGCGGATCTCGCCCTCGAAGCCTTTGGCCAGTTGCGCCAGCACCTTGGCCGGGCGCGCATGCAAGCCATGCGGGTTGGCCAGCACGATGCGCGCACTGGGCCAATCCGCTGGCGCCTCGCCCCCCAGCACTTCCAGTACCGCACGGCTGCTGGTGGCCTGGTAGAGCATTTGCCCACGCCCTTCGATCAGCACTTCGCACAGGCGCTCAAGCAAGGCCTGGTGGGCCGCGCCGAGGCTGGCCAGGCAGAACAGGCCGTTGAGCGGCTGGTCACGGTAACGCAGTGGCTGCTGCGGGGTGATGAAGGCCAGGCCGGGTTGGCGCACCTGACGCTCGCTGTGCAGCCACCACAGGCCCTCGCCCAATGGCAGCGGCTCGGCCTGTTGCAGCACGGCGGCAAAACCGCTGTTAACACAGTCGGCACGCTGCAGCAGGCGGGCACCGCGCCAGGCCAGTTCGTCGAAATCCTCAGCGGGAACGTTCAGGCCGACCAGCTGCGCATCCAGCGCCAGTTCCTGAGGCGCACCTTGCAGCAACTTGAGCAGCGCTTCGGCAGAGCTGGCCCGGCGTAGCGCTTCGGCCAGGTCGGTCTCACCCAGGGCACGGGTGAGCAGCTGCAGCAGGCGCAGGTGTTCATCGGAGCGTGCAGCAATGCCAATGGCCAGGTAGACCCTTTGCCCATCACCCCAGTCTACGCCTTCGGGAAACTGCAACAGGCGCACGCCCGTGGCATGCACCAGATCGCGGGTTTGTGGCGTGCCATGGGGGATGGCGATGCCCTGGCCAAGGAACGTTGAGCCTTGGGCCTCGCGGGCCTGCAGCCCTTGCAGGTAACCCTCGGCGACCAGGCCGTCAGCGACCAGCCGGTCCGCCAGCAGGCACAACGCCTCGGCCTTGTCGGCGGCCGTCTGGCCCATGGCTATCTGCTCCTTGGCGAGCTCGAGCATGACCTTCTCCTTTTGCAGTTCCCGGTCGGGTACTGGAGTATTGTTGTGAAATTCACATGAAGGGCCAGTTCAACAGCCTTGCACAGATGGCAGCCGAGGCAGAAAATTCGGCGGCTGAAACGTTTAATCTGACCAGACGGCCACGTTACTCGATAATCTGCCCGGTAAAAAGCCCCATCCTGTCGGACAATTGCGACAATGGTCGTCTGCGCGTGATGCCTGCGCTGGGTCAAAATGCCCGGTCCGGCCTTACAGCCAGCCCCGGAAATAACAAGGAAAATTCGGTGAAACTCAGCGATATCGCCCGCCTGGCCGGTGTGTCCGTGACCACAGCCAGCTATGTCATCAACGGCAAGGCTGAACAGCAGCGCATCAGCAACACCACCGTCGAGCGCGTGCGTGCAGTGGTCGAAGCCCATGGCTTTACCCCAAACCCGCAGGCCGCTGGCCTGCGCAGCCGGCACACCCGCACCCTGGGCTTCATTCTCCCGGATCTGGAGAACCCCAGCTACGCCCGCATTGCCAAGCAGCTGGAGCAAGGCGCCCGCGCCCGTGGCTACCAGTTGCTGATCGCCAGCAGCGATGACCAGCCCGACAGCGAGCGCCAGTTGCAGCAACTGTTCCGCGCCCGCCGCTGCGACGCGCTGTTCGTCGCCAGCTGCCTGCCGCCGGAAGATGACAGCTACCGCGATTTGCAGGACAAAGGCCTGCCGGTGATCGCCATCGACCGCCGCCTGGACCCTGCGCACTTCTGCTCGGTGATCAGCGACGATCGTGATGCCAGCCGCCAACTGGCCGCCAGCCTGCTTAGTGCCGCCCCGCGCAGCATTGCCCTGATCGGCGCCCGTCCTGAGCTGTCCGTCAGCCAGGCGCGTGCCGGCGGCTTCGACGAGGCGCTGCAAGGCTATGCCGGTGAAGTGCGCCGCTATCAGGGTGAAGCGTTCAGCCGCGAGTGCGGCCAGCGCCTGATGCAACAGCTGATCGACGACCTGGGCGGCCTGCCGGATGCCTTGGTGACCACCTCGTACGTACTGCTGCAAGGGGTGTTCGATACCCTGCAGGCGCGCCCTGCCGATTCGCGCCAGCTGCAGCTGGGCACCTTTGGCGACAACCAGTTGCTTGATTTCCTGCCGCTGCCGGTCAATGCCATGGCCCAGCAGCATGGCCTGATTGCCGCCACCGCGCTGGAGCTGGCGCTGGCCGCCATCGAGGAAAAGCGCTACGAGCCAGGTGTGCATGCCGTTGGTCGTACCTTCAAGCAGCGCATCACTGCAGCCTGACCATGCGCCTGATCGACACCCACACCCACCTGGACTTCCCCGACTTCGACGCCGACCGCCCGCGCCTGCTGGCCAATGCGGCGGCGCGTGGGGTGGAACGTATGGTGGTGCTGGGGGTGTACCAGGCGAATTTCCAGCGGGTGTGGGACCTGGCCTGCACCGATCAGCGCCTGTTCGCGGCACTCGGCCTGCACCCGGTCTACCTCGACCAGCACCGCCCGGAGCACCTCGTTCAGTTGCGCGAATGGCTGGAACGCCTGCACGGCGATACGCGGCTGTGCGCCGTGGGTGAATTTGGCCTGGACTACTACCTTGAAGACCTGGACAAAACCCGCCAGCAGGACCTGTTTGAAGCGCAACTGCAGATGGCCTGCGATTTCGAACTGCCTGCGCTGTTGCATGTACGCCGCAGCCATGCGCAGGTGATTGCCACGCTCAAGCGCTACAAACCGGTGCGGGCGGGGGTGATCCATGCGTTTGCCGGCAGCTACGAAGAGGCGCGCGAGTACATCAAGCTGGGCTTCAAGCTCGGGCTTGGCGGTGCCGCGACGTGGCCACAGGCACTGCGGCTACGCAAGACCCTGGCGCGGCTGCCGCTGGAGAGTGTGGTGCTGGAGACCGATGCGCCAGACATGGCGCCGGTGATGTACCCGGGGGTGAGGAACAGCCCGGAGCATTTGCCAGAGATTGCCGGGGCGCTGGCCGAGGTAATGGGGATTGATGTCGGGGAGCTGGCAGAAGCTAGCAGCCGCAATGCTTGCGATTTGTTTGACTGGTGAAGCTCAGTTGTGGGAGCGGCCTTGCGTCGCGAAAGGGCCGCAAGGCGGCCCCAGCAATCTAAGCGGCGAAGCTGAAAATCTGGGGCTGCTATGCAGCCCTTTCGCGACGCAAGGCCGCTCCCACAAGGGGGGACGCACCTGGCTTAAGATCAAACCAGCACCGTCCACAGCGCAAACCCGGCATACCACAGCACCGCACAGCGCAGCAGCAGTTCCCACAAGCTGTCCAGCCGCCCCAACCCGCGCTGGCTGTCCTCATCGTCGGGAATGTCATCGGCAATGCGCCCGACACGGGCCACCAGGTGCGCCGCACTGATGTGCCAGTTGAGCACCTCGTGCAACATCACCCGGGTGACCGAGAGGAAGTTGCCCACCAGGGCAAAGCTCAACGCCAGTACCCGCACCGGCAGCCAGTCCATGATGTGCCGCAGCTGTTCGGCCCGCGCCTTCAGCGCAGGCTGCTTGCTGTGCTCGCCGCACAGCGCCAGCAGGCGATAAGCCAGCGCCGCCCCAGGCCCCAGCACGAAATACCAGAAGATCACCGCGAAAAAGCCCTGGTACACCTGCCACAGCAGGTTGCCCTGCACCCTTACCAGCAAGCTGTGCGGCTCGTCGGCGGCCAGCCCCAGGTCACGCTCTGCAACATGTAGCGCCGCCTGGTCATCACCGCGCCGCCAGGCATCGCGGAACGGCCCAAGCGAGGCCTTGGCATCACCACGGCCCAGGCTATAGACCAGCACCAGCAGGTGCACCGGCAAGGCCAACAACCCATATGCCACCGGCTCCAGTACATGCGGCAGCAACACCAGCAGCATTACCGGTGCCAGCACCAGAATGGCCAGCGTCCACCAAGGGTGTATCTTGCCGCTGCGCTCCAGACGCACCAGTTCGCCAAGGAAGAACCCGTCGCGCTGCACGCGGTGGCGCAGGGCCGAAAACTTCTCGACCCACAGTGCCAGCAACAACACCAGAAAACTCATGCCTTGTCCTCGTTGTGCAACAACGCTTCGCGGTAGCGCGGCCAATCGAAGGACGGGCCGGGGTCGGTCTTGCGTTGCGGGGCAATGTCGCTGTGGCCCTGAATGCGACTCAGGTCGATGGCCGGCCAGGCGCTACGAATGTGCCGGGTAAGCTGTTCCAGCACGGCGTACTGGGCGTCGGTATAGGCCTGGTCGTCAGTGCCTTCCAGTTCGATACCGATGGAGAAATCGTTGCAGCCTTCACGCCCGTCGAAACGCGACACACCCGCGTGCCAAGCACGATCGAGCAAGGATACGAACTGGGTCACCGCCCCGTCACGCTCGACGAACAGGTGCGCTGACACGGTCAGGTGCTTGATGCTGTCGAAGTAAGGATGCTCATCGGGGTCCAGGCGATTCTGGAAAAACTGCTGCACCTTGCCGGTGCCGAAACAGGCTGGCGGCAGGCTGATGTTGTGGATCACCAGCAGGGAAATCGATTCGCCTTCAGGGCGGGCATTGAAGTTCGGCGAAGGGCAGTGGGTGATTCCGGTTCCGTGAAACCAGCCAGTGGCACGGTCCAATTGCATGGGGCAGATCCTGAAAACGCCGTGAACAGGTCAACAGTATGCCCTGCGCTCAACACCGTTTGCATGTGAATGATTGTAATGTTGCCGCCTACTGCACCCAAGGTTGCCGCAACCCATTGAGCACCGCCTCCAGCGCCCGCTCGAACAACAAACCGTCATCCAGCATCCGTACGTCCCCTCGGTGCAGTGCCTGGGCCAGGGCAGTGCTGTTCCACTCACGCACTTTCATGCCGGTACGGTTGGCGAATACCAGCCTGTCGTTACTGCCGACGTGCGCTACCAGTTTGCAACGCAGCGGTTCGCCGTCATCCATGACTTCAACCCAGCTGCCGATGCGCAAGCGCTGCACATGCTGCAGCGTTGCCGCCTGCCCATCGGCAAATTGCAGCGGTGCACAGGCCGGCTCTTCGGCCATCGCCAGCACGATGTCCTCGTCCACCAGCACTTCGGCGAAGGGCTTGCCATGGCCAGCCGGTAGCTCAGTGCCCGCACAGGCATGCAGGTGCAACTGCTCCAGTTGCAGGAAGAACTCTCGGGTTGCTGCTGAATCCAGCGCCACGCTGGCCAGGCCATCGCGCAGCGCCTTGAGCAGGCCCGGCACCTGCTGCAGAAGTGCTTGCGGCTCATGCCCCGGGGTGATGCTGGCCAGCAACGCATCCACGGTCTGCAGGGCATCGCGCCAGCCCTGGGAGGCTTCACCCTGCTTCAGCCAGGCCAACTGCAGTACCTGGCTCCAGGCTTGCACCAGCATCTGCACCACCACCAGGGGCAATACCCGACCGCGCAGGCGCTGGTTGAGCACCTGCTGCACCTGGTGCCGCGCCTGCAAGGCACGGGCCCGCCCCTCTTCGGCGTCGCGGGTGCGCTGTTCAAGCAGCTCGTTGCGCCGCCGTTCCTCTTGGTTGGATGCAAGAAACTCATCGAGAAGCTCGGCAAACAGGCCAGCATCTTCGGCAAAATCATTGAGCAGGCGCTGGACTGTGCTTTCTACCCGCAGGTGAAGGCTGTCACGCAGGCCTTCGCTGCCGCACTCCCAGCCAATGGCCGCACCCGCAATCTCGTTGATCAGCCGGCGCCCCGGGTGGCTGGCCCGGCTGAACAGCCCCTTGTCCAGCAATGCTACCTTGAGCAAGGGAATATGCAGGCGCACAAGCAGTGCGCGCAGGCTGGCGGGCAGGTTGTCATCACGCTGGATGAAGGCGAACACAAGGCCGACCAGGTTGATCACGTCCTCATCGTCCACGGCGATGCGCCGGCGCGTGCCGCTGCGCACACTGACCCGCAACAGCAGTTGCTCAAGCTGCTGGCCGAGCTCGAAGTCATCTGCCTCGTGAGTTGCGGGTACATAGTGTTGCAAGTGCGACAGCAGACGAATCAGGTCGGCCGTGCTGATCGGCTGGGCAGCAGCCACCGCCTGCAATCGCGG
The DNA here is from genome assembly GCF_003208145.1 of Pseudomonas sp. RV120224-01b. NCBI lineage: Bacteria > Pseudomonadati > Pseudomonadota > Gammaproteobacteria > Pseudomonadales > Pseudomonadaceae > Pseudomonas > Pseudomonas sp. RV120224-01b. The sequence goes on from NZ_QKMQ01000002.1 coordinate 440,132, forward strand.
TGCGAACTGCCCGCGCAGTGGGGCCAGCAAGGTTTGCAATGAGGCGAAATACGCTTGCCCTGCCGCATCTGCCCCAACGTCCTGGCCTTGGCTCAACGGCCCTCGTCGTGTGCGCAAGCGCCTGTCTTCGGCGCGCCGGCGCGGTGCCGGCTGCAACTCCGGCAGTACACCGGCTGCGGCCAACAGCTGGTTGGCGTCGGCATAGAGAATGTCGGCATCACGCAGCACATAGCGCTCGAACAGCTTGAGCAGCACCAGCTTGACCCGTAAACCAACCCCCAGGTTGCGCCCGGCGTCCAGGAAGTACCCGCACAAAGCGGCCGGGCCCAACGGGTTGTGCTGCTCATGCAGGGGGTGATCGAGCAGCGCCTGCAAGCGCAGGCCCAGTTGCTGCAGGCCAATACCATCGCGTGACAGCACCCGCGCAACCATGCCTTCCATTGCCGCAGCCCGTTCCCGTTGGGCCTTGGTCCGCAAACTGCCCGGTTCGGCCAGGTGCGCCAGCGGGTCGGGCTGGCCGATGCGTGCGTAAGTGTCATGGAAGGTATCAAGAAAGCCGCGTTCGATGCTTTTGCGCTTGAGCCTCAGATCACGCATGGCTTCGAAGTACAGATGCTGGTCATAACGGTCGAAGGCCTTGTCAGCCATTTCGAAGAGCGTGTCATCGGCGTTGTCGAACAAGTCCTGCAAGCCTTGGCGCAACTGCAAGGCGGCCTTGTCGCGGACCTGCAGCAGCAATACCGGAAGGCAAAGAAGAGGCGTACGCCCCCCTCGGTCGATGGCAGCCGCCAAGGGCACCACCTTGCCTTCTTTCTGCATCCTGGACTCCTTGCAGGGTGTCTTGCCCGACAGGGGCTGATGATCGTCAAAGCTATGACGCCAAATACTGGGCGCTATTATCGGTAAAAAATCGCATCGCTGCCAGCGCCGTTTCACCGACCGGTTAATGACCCGAATGGGCTCGAATTGCTCACAATGCCCGACCAACGGACATCGCCAAGGCGGCTGTACACACCGGCCCCCTGCCCTATAATCGCGGGCATCTAGCTAGTGGAGCCGAACATGCCGAACCTACGCCTCGCCGACCTGACCGCTGAAATCGAAGCCAACGTGCGCCGTGCACTGTTGGAAGACATCGGCAGTGGCGATATCACCGCGCAGCTGATCCCGGCCGAGCGCCTCGCCAAGGCGACCATCATCACCCGCGAAGACTGCGTGATCGCTGGTACCGCCTGGGTCGATGCCGTTTTTCGTCAGCTCGACCCACGCGTGGCGGTGCACTGGCAGGTGGCGGACGGTGAGCGGGCGACTGCCAACCAGCCGCTGTTCCACCTGGAAGGCCCGGCCCGTTCGCTGCTGAGCGGTGAGCGCAGCGCGCTGAACTTCCTGCAGATGCTGTCGGGGGTAGCCACCCGTGCGCGCTTCCTGGCCGACTTGGTGGAAGGCACCCAGGTGCGCCTGCTGGACACCCGCAAGACACTGCCGGGCCTGCGCCTGGCGCAGAAGTACGCAGTAACCTGCGGCGGCTGCGACAACCACCGCATCGGCCTGTACGACGCATTCCTGATCAAGGAAAACCACATTGCTGCCAGCGGCGGCGTGGCCGAAGCCGTGTCCGCCGCACACCGTATTGCGCCAGGCAAGCCGGTTGAGATCGAAGTGGAAAGCCTGGATGAACTGCGCGAGGCGCTGGCCGCTGGCGCGGACATCATCATGCTGGATGAGCTGAACCTGGACGAAATGCGCGAAGCAGTGCGCATCAACGCGGGCAAGGCCAAGCTGGAGGCCAGCGGTGGGGTCAACGAAACGACCCTGCGTGTGATTGCCGAAACCGGCGTGGACTACATCTCGATTGGTGCCATGACCAAGGATGTGAAGGCGGTGGACCTGTCGATGCGGCTCAGCCTGTGAGCTGACCGCAGGCAACAAAAAACCGGCCATTGAGCCGGTTTTTTGTTGCCGTTGCTGAGGACCCTATCGCCGGCAAGCCAGCTCCCACAGGTACCGCGAAAGGCCTGAAGGCGGTGCAGTTCTTGTGGGAGCTGGCTTGCCGGCGATGGGCCGCAGAGCGGCCCCGGCGTCATTGGATCAGAACGAGGCGTTGGCCAGGCCGTCCAGGTAACGTTCTACGTCCAGTGCCGCCATGCAGCCGGCGCCGGCCGAGGTAATGGCCTGGCGGTAAACGTGGTCTGCCACGTCACCTGCAGCGAACACACCCTCAACGTTGGTGGCAGTAGCGTTGCCTTCACGGCCGCCGTTGACCACCAGGTAGCCGTCTTTCAGGGTCAGCTGGCCTTCGAACAGCGAGGTGTTCGGGGTGTGGCCAATGGCGATGAACACGCCGTCGACCTTGATTTCGTCGCTGCTGCCGTCGTTGTTCTTCAGGCGCGCACCGGTCACGCCCATGTTGTCACCCAGCACTTCGTCCAGGGTGGCGTTGAGCTTGAGCTCGATCTTGCCTTCAGCCACACGGGCGTTCAGCTTGTCGACCAGAATCTTCTCGGCGCGGAAGGTTTCGCGACGGTGTACCAGGGTCACCTTGCTGGCGATGTTGGCCAGGTACAGCGCCTCTTCCACGGCAGTGTTGCCACCGCCAACCACGGCGACCGGCTTGTTGCGGTAGAAGAAGCCGTCGCAGGTGGCGCAGGCCGAAACGCCCTTGCCCATGAAGGTTTCTTCCGACGGCAGGCCCAGGTAACGGGCGCTGGCACCGGTGGCGATGATCAGTGCGTCGCAGGTGTACTTGCCGCTGTCGCCCTGCAGGGTGAACGGCTTGTTGGCCAGGTCGACGGCATTGATGTGGTCGAAGACGATTTCGGTTTCAAAACGCTCGGCGTGCTCTTGCATGCGCTGCATCAGGGCCGGACCGGTCAGGCCGTGGGGGTCGCCCGGCCAGTTGTCGACTTCGGTGGTGGTGGTCAGCTGGCCACCGGCCTGCATGCCGGTGATCAGCAGCGGCTTGAGGTTGGCGCGGGCAGCATAGACTGCGGCGCTGTAACCGGCAGGGCCGGAACCGAGAATGATGACGCGCGAATGACGTACTTCAGACATGTCGAACTCCTGTCGAGCGGGCCGCACGGGCCGGCATCGGTGTACCGGCTGCGCCAGCTGGAAATTTAAAACGGACCCACGCAGCACTTGGGGAAGGCTACAACGCGCAGGCCCGAAAAGCGGAAAGTTGAGCGCACTGTAGCGAGGTCGCAAAGATTAAGGAAATATCCTTAGACAATCCACCTCATAGGCATCGTCTATGCTGCGATTTCATCGATAAACACGTCCCTGGCGCTTTTGTTACATCCCGTTTCCCGCCCGCAACCCGCCTTTCGTCGGCGCGGCAAACTCGGTAAGGTCAGCGCGTTTTCCTTCTCTGCGGAGTACCTCGATGCAAGCCCCTGTCCTCTCTGGCCCCCAATACCTGCGCGAAGGCCTGAAACTGGTGCTGAGCCCCAACCTGCGGTTGTTCGTGCTGCTGCCGTTGGCGGTCAACCTGCTGCTGTTCGGTGGCCTGATCTACTTCGCCGGCCATCAGTTCGGCCTGTGGCTGGACGCGCTCATGCCAACGCTGCCGGACTGGCTGAGTTTCCTCAGCTACATCCTCTGGCCGCTGTTCGTGGCCTTGCTGCTGCTGATGGTGTTCTTCACCTTCACCCTGGTGGCCAATATCATTGCCGCGCCGTTCAACGGCTTTTTGGCGGAAAAGGTCGAGGTGGTGGTGCGCGGCCAGGATAACTTCCCGGCGTTCAGCTGGGGTGAGCTGGTAGCCATGGTGCCACGCACTTTCAGCCGCGAAATGCGCAAGCTGGGCTACTTCCTGCCACGGGCTATTGGCCTGTTCATCCTGTCGTTCATCCCGGTGGTGAACGTGGTGGCCGCACCACTGTGGCTGATGTTCGGGGTATGGATGATGGCCATCCAGTACATCGACTACCCGGCGGACAACAACAAGATGAGCTGGCAGGACATGCTCGCCTGGCTGCGCAGCAAGCGCTGGCAGAGCCTGGGCTTTGGCGGGATTACCTACCTGGCGCTGATGATTCCGGGGGTGAACGTGCTGATGATGCCGGCGGCGGTGGCCGGGGCTACGTTGTTCTGGGTGCGGGAGCGCAAGTAATACCCAAGAGCCATGAACGGTTGCCATAACCTGCGCGGGCTCTGTGGGAGCGGGCGCGCCCGCGAACACGGGCGTAGCCCGTGCCATCCACCGCAGCGCCTGCTTCGCGGGCTTGCCCGCTCCCACAAAGAGCGATCGCAGTGCCGACGTTCATAGGAACGTCATCACTGCCCCAACCGGCTGGAAAACTGCCCCACCACATCCACCACACGCTTGGCCCCGTCCTGGATCTCGACAATCACGCTACCCGTCTCGTCAGCCAGTGCCAGCCCCTGCTCGGCCTGGCGCTTGCTGGTGTCGATGATCGCCACCGCCGCCTGCGCCAGTTGCTCGTTCTGCTTCACCACCCGGGCGATTTCCTCGGTGGCGGTGCTGGTACGCGAGGCCAGTTGACGCACTTCGTCGGCAACCACGGCAAAACCCCGCCCCTGTTCGCCGGCACGGGCCGCCTCGATAGCGGCATTGAGCGCCAGCAGGTTGGTCTGCCCGGCGATGTCGCTGATGGTCTTGATGATGGAACCGATTACCCGCGACTGGGTATCCAGCGCCTGAATGCCCTCGGCCGCCTCCTGCATCGAGGCTTCCAGGCCACGCATCACGCTGACGGTCTGGGTAACCACATCGGTGGCCTTCTGGGCGCTGACATCGGTACCCAGCGAGGTGTTGTAGGCAACATCTGCTGCCTCGGCCACCGCCTGTTCCTGGTTGACCTGGTCGGTAATCACAGTGGCGAACTTGACCACTTTGTACAGCACGTCATGGGCGTCGAAGATCGGGTTGTACGAGGCCTCCAGCCAGATCACCCGGCCGTGGGCGTCGATGCGCTTGAAGCGTTCGGCAACGTATTCACCACGGCGCAGCTTGTCCCAGAACGCCTGATAGCCGGCCGAGTTGGCCTCTTCGGGCTCGCAGAATATGCGGTGGTGCTTGCCGCGAATTTGCTCCAGGCGATAGCCGACGGTGGCCAGGAAACGGTCATTGGCAGTGAGGATGGTGCCGTCCAGGTCAAACTCGATAACGGCGGTCGAGCGCATCAACGCCTTGATCAGGCTTTCATGCTCGCGCGAAGTCTCGATGGTGCGGGTGAGGTCGCTGGAATGCAGGGTGAAGTACTTGATACGCCCTTCGCTGTTCTTGACCGGCTGCAGGATCGAGCGCAGCCAGGCTTCCTGGCCATTGCCGCGCAGCAAGCGGAAGGCACCGTTCAGGTGCTCGCCACGGGTGATCGCGCTTTTCATGCGTTGGTAGAAATCCAGCGACTTCACATGCGCGGGGACGATGTCCTCAATGTTGCGTCCAAGCAATTGTTCGGCACGGTAGAGCATCTCGCTCTCGAAGTTGCCGTTGACCATCTCGATCCGTCCCTGGGGGTCGAGTTGAAGTACCAGCATCTCGTTGTCGAGGCTACTCTTGACCTGTTCGATGGACATCAGGTCTTCGCGCAGCTGCCGGATTTCTTGCTTGAGCTTGTTGTTGAACATCATCGCTCTCCTGGAGCGCATCACGTAGTCGAATGCATCTGCATCGGCTGCCGCCTGCACCTTCTTGAGTGCCGCACCAGGAAATATTCAAAAAGGCGCAAGCGTCGGCGGTCGGGCGTCATCTGCATGTCACATGGCCGTCACATTGGCGCAATCCAGCAGGCGGAAACTTTTTGTCATGAATACACCCGCCCTACGCATTACCCTGGTCAGCGAAACCTTCCCACCCGAAATCAACGGCGTGGCCAATACCCTTGGCCGCCTCAGCGAAGGGCTGCGCCAACGCGGCCACGACGTCGAGGTGGTACGCCCACGTCAGGCCGGTGAAACACCGGTGCACAACGACCCAAACCTGATGTTGTGCCGTGGCTGGGCCCTGCCCGGCTACCCGGGCTTGCAGTGGGGCGAGGTGTCGATGCACAAGCTGATGCGCCGCTGGCGCCGGCAGCGCCCGGATGTGCTGTACATCGCCACCGAAGGGCCACTGGGGCTCAGCGCCCTGCGCGCAGCCCGGCGCCTGGGGCTGGCGGTGGTCAGTGGCTTTCACACCAACTTCCCGCAGTATTCCGGCCAATATGGCCTGGGCTTGCTGGCGCGCCTGCTCACCCACTACCTGCGCTGGTTCCATCGGCGTACAGCGATCACCCTGGTGCCCAGCCTCAGCCAGCGTCTGGAGCTTGAACGCCGTGGTTTCGAGCGCTTGGACCTGCTGGCCCGAGGTGTCGATGCCTGCCTGTTCAACCCGGCCCGACGCAGCCAGGCGTTGCGTGAAAGCTGGGGGCTAGGCCCGGACGATATCGCCGTGCTGCATGTCGGGCGGCTGGCGGTGGAAAAGAACCTCGGGCTACTGCGCCCGTGCCTTGAGGCATTGCAGAAGACTTATCCACAGAAACGCCTGCGCCTGATCCTGGTGGGGGACGGGCCACAGCGTTCAGCACTCCAACAGCAGGTGCCGGATGCGGTGTTCTGTGGCGCACAGAGAGGTGAGGTGCTGGCCGAGCACTATGCCAGCGGTGACCTGTTTCTGTTCCCGAGCCTGACCGAAACCTTTGGCAATGTAGTGCTCGAAGCCATGGCTTCGGGGTTGGCTGTGGTCGCTTACGACGAGGCCGCCGCAGCGCAGCATATTCGCCATGGTCACAGCGGCGCGCTGGCGATGCCGGGGGACCAGGCAGCGTTCATCGATGCGGCCTGCTGGTTGCTGGAAGAAGAGGAGACGTTGCGCCGGGTGCGGCTGAATGCGCGGCAGCATGCAAGCCGTCAGGGGTGGTCGGCGATTGTCGAGCAGTTTGAGGGGTATCTGCGTGCTGCCCGGAACCAAGCGGCTGCCACACCTGCTTCCAGGCTTGATGCTACGCGATCTGTGTAGGAGCGGCCTTGCGGCCCTTTCGCGACACAAGGCCGTTCCTACAGGGACCGCGCAAGGCTTTCAGACCAGTGCTTTTTCGATAGCCTGCACCACCGCCGGATCATCTGGCGCTGTACGCGGTGAAAAGCGCGCCAGCACCCGCCCATCCTTGCCCACCAGAAACTTCTCGAAATTCCAGGTGATGTCGCCCGGAAACTCGGCTCCTTCGCCCGCCAGCAGGCGGTACAGCGAATGGCGCTGCGGCCCGTTGACCTCCAGCTTGCCCCCCAGCGGGAAGCTCACGCCGTAGTTGAGGCTGCAAAATTCCTGAATTTCCTTTTCGCTGCCTGGCTCCTGCCCGGCAAACTGGTTGCACGGCAGGCCAAGCACGTTGAAGCCCTTGTCCTTGTAAACCTGGTAGAGGTTTTCCAGGGCCTTGTATTGCGGCGTGAGCCCACACTTGGACGCGACGTTGACCACCAGCACCACTTGGCCCTTGAACGGGGCCAGGGGCAGCTCCCCTCCGTTCAGCGCGTCCAGTTTCAGGTCGTGAAATGCACTCATGATGACATCCCCTCTCAGGTTCCCGGTTGCCGCGCAGGCAAATTCCGCCCACTAAAAAGGCGCTCGTCCAAACCGTCCACCTCCCGTAGGAAGGCAAATCGGCTTGCCCGAGCGCCTGGCGACTTTCTGAGCTTAGCGCAGAAAATCAGTGGTGATGGCCACCTTCACCGTGGATGTGACGGTGAGCGATTTCTTCGTCGCTGGCGTCACGCACGTTGACAACCTTGACCTGGAAGGTCAGGCGCTGGCCGGCCAGCGGGTGGTTGCCGTCAACGGTGACGTCGTCGCCGTCGATGTCGCGGATGGTGACGATCTGCATCTGGCCATCCGGCGCCGAAGCGTGGAACTGCATGCCCACTTCCAGCTCGTCGACGCCTTCGAACAGGCTGCGGTTCAGGGTGCTGACCAGTTCGGCCAGGTATTCGCCGTAGGCGTCTTCCGGCTCGATGGAAACGTTCAGTTCGTCACCGGCCTGCTTGCCTTCCAGGGCTTTTTCCAGGCCCGGGATGATGTTGCCGGCACCGTGCAGGTAAACCAGCGGCGCGCCACCGGCGGAGCTGTCGATGGTCTCCCCGGCGTCGTTGGTCAGGGTATAGTCGATGGAGACAGCCTTGTTGGCGGCGATCAGCATGGGGCAAGACCTTTTGCAAAAGAATGTAGAGCGCACAAGTGTAACGAAGCCATCGTCCGATTGCGAACGTGCCGCGGACGAGCAGCGGCCCATCAGTCGGATCACCGGCTTCCACCAGGACGAAGAAGGCCACTGGGTGGCCGAACTGTCCTGTGGCCATACCCAGCACCTGCGCCACCAGCCACCGTGGCAGGCACGCCCCTGGTTGCTCGACCCGGCCCAGCGCGCGCAGCACATCGGCCAGCCTTTCGCATGCGGCTGGTGCGTACAAGGGGCCGATAGCGCTACCCTTGGCCGTTAATTTCTGGCACCGCTTATTTCGAGAAGCACGCATGCAGACATTTTTCATTGCGCCGACCGACTTCGGTGTCGGCCTGACCTCCATCAGCCTGGGCCTGGTGCGCACCCTGGAGCGCGCGGGCCTGAAGGTCGGCTTCTTCAAGCCGATCGCCCAGCCCCACCCGGGTGATACCGGCCCCGAGCGCTCCACCGAACTGGTGGCCCGCACCCATGGCATCAAGCCCCCGGTGCCCCTGAGCCTGGCCCATGTCGAGCGCATGCTCGGCGATGGCCAGCTGGACGAGCTGCTCGAAGAAATCATCCGCCTCTACCAGCAAGCCTGCATCGGTAACGACGTGGTGGTGGTCGAGGGCATGGTGCCCACCCGCCACGCCAGCTATGCGGCGCGGGTCAACCTGCACCTGGCCAAGAGCCTGGATGCCGAGGTGATCCTGGTGTCGGCCCCGGAAAACGAAGTGCTCAGCGAACTGTCCGGCCGGGTCGAACTGCAGGCCCAGCTGTTCGGCGGCCCACGCGACCCGAAAGTGCTCGGTGTCATCCTCAACAAGGTGCGCACCGACGAAAGCATGGCCGACTTCGCCACCCGCCTGCGCGAACACTCGCCCCTGCTGCGCGGCAACGATTTCCGCCTGCTCGGCTGCATCCCCTACCAACCCGAATTGAACGCCCCGCGCACCCGCGACGTGGCCGAGCTGCTCGGTGCCCAGGTGCTCAATGCCGGCGACTACGAGCAGCGGCGCATGAGCAAGATCATTATTTGCGCGCGCACCGTGGCCAACACGGTGCCGCTGCTGACCTCGGGTACCCTGGTGGTCACCCCGGGCGATCGCGACGACATCATCCTTGCCGTCAGCCTGGCGGCGATCAATGGCGTACCACTGGCCGGGTTGCTGCTGACCAGTGACAGCAAGCCCGACGCGCGCATCCTCGGCCTGTGCCGCGGCGCGCTGCAGGCTGGGTTGCCGATCCTGTCAGTCAGCACCGGCTCGTACGACACCGCCAACCAGCTCAATTCGCTTAACCGCGAAATCCCTGTGGACGACCGCGAGCGCGCCGAGTTCATCACAGACTTCGTCGCCAGCCACCTCGACGCCGCCTGGCTGCACCAACGCTGCGGCACCCCGCGTGAAATGCGCCTGTCGCCAGCTGTGTTCCGCTACCAGTTGATCCAGCGGGCGCAGCAGGCCAACAAGCGAATTGTCCTGCCCGAAGGCGCCGAGCCGTTGCTGGTGCAGGCTGCGGCCATCTGCCAAGCCCGTGGCATTGCCCGCTGCGTGCTGCTGGCCAAGCCCGAGGATGTCGACGCCGTGGCACGCGCCCAAGGCATTACCCTGCCGCCTGGCCTGGAAATTCTCGATCCCGAGCTGATTCGCGGGCGCTATGTCGAGCCCATGGTAGAGCTGCGCAAGAGCAAGAACCTCAACGCGCCAATGGCCGAGCAGCAGCTGGAAGACCCGGTGGTGATCGGCACCATGATGCTGGCCCTGGACGAAGTGGACGGCCTGGTCTCGGGCCTGGTGCACTCCACCGCCAACACCATTCGCCCTGCCCTGCAACTGATCAAGACTGCGCCTGGCTCAAGCCTGGTGTCGTCGGTGTTCTTCATGCTGTTCCCGGAACAGGTGCTGGTGTACGGCGACTGCGTGATGAACCCGCACCCGAGCGCTGCCGAGTTGGCAGAGATCGCCCGGCAGAGCGCCGAGTCGGCGCAGGCCTTCGGCATCGCACCGCGGGTGGCGATGATCAGTTATTCCAGCGATTCAGCGAGCGATGAGGAAGTGGAGAAGGTGCGCGAAGCGACACGCCTGGCGCAAGGTGCAGCGCAAGCGTTGCTGATCGATGGGCCATTGCAGTACGACGCGGCGGCCAACCCGGCGATTGCACGGGACCTGGCGCCAGGCAGCCCGGTTGCCGGGCGTGCGACGGTGTTCGTGTTCCCCGACTTGAATACCGGCAACACCACGCACAAGGCGGTGCAGCGCAGTACTGATGGGGTCAGCCTGGGGCCGATGCTACAGGGGCTGCGCAAGCCGGTGAACGACTTGCCGCGCGGGGCTCAGGTTGACGATATCGTGCACACCATTGCGCTGACGGCGATTCAGGCCAGCGTAGTACGCTAGAAGCAGGGGCTGCTGCGCAGCCCATCGCCGGCAAGCCAGCTCCCACAGGGACCGCGAGACACTGTGGGTTGCGCAGTACGTGTGGGAGCTGGCTTGCCGGCGATGGGCCGCAAAGCGGCCCCGGCGATCAATCAGGGATACTGCTGAACCTGGCCTTGCTGCTGGTCATACTGCTGACCCGGAATCGGCTTCAGGTTCACTTCCACACGGCGGTTCTGCGCACGGCCATTGGCGTCGGCGTTGCTGGCGATCGGCTGGTCCGGGCCCATGCCACGTACCGAGATACGCGAGGCATCCACACCCTGCGAGGTCAGGTAGGTGCTGACCGCCTGCGCACGGCGCTGGGACAGGTCCATGTTGTGCTGGCGGCTGCCGGTGCTGTCGGTGAAACCGACCACTTCGATGGTGTTCTGGTTGAACTGCTTGAACGAGCCGGCCAGGTTGTTCAGCGGCGAGTAGAAGCTAGGGGCGATGTTGGCCGAGTCGGTGGCGAAGGTGATGTTGCCCGGCATGATCAGCTTGATCTGGTCACCCTGACGTTGCACTTCCACGCCAGTGTTGGCCATTTGCGCACGCAGCTCTGCTTCCTGCTTGTCGGCGTAGTAGCCGTAACCGGCAGCAGCAGCACCCACCGCAGCAGCGCCGATCAGCGCACCCTTGCCACGGTTGTTGTGGTCGATGGCGGCACCGGCGATGGCGCCGGCCAGCGCGCCCAGGCCGCCGTACTTGGCGGTCTTGCTCATCCCCGTGGAGCCCTGCGCCTGACCCTGGTTGTCATAAGGGTTCTGGCCGGCACAGCCGGTCATCAGGGCAGCGGCAGTTGCGACGATAATCAGACGACGCATGGTGAACATGGACAAGCTCCTACTGAAATTCATAAATGCGGCAGATCTCAAAGGGATCTATGCCAGCCTTGGATTGCATCGGCAACGAAAAATTCCATGAAAGTGCCTTCATGTGCCATCAGGCACGTACGAAGGGGTTTTCGCGCATTTCATCGCCCAGCCGAGTATCGGGCCCGTGGCCGGTCACCACGATGGCCTCTTCGTCCAGCCGGTACAGCCGCTCCTTGATGGAACGCACGATTGCCCGCTGGTCCCCACCCCACAAATCGGTGCGGCCAATGCCCCGGCGGAACAGGGTATCGCCCGCAATCAACAGCTTGGCATCGGCGAACCAGAAGCTCATCGAGCCCGGGGTATGGCCTGGCGTATGCAGGGCCACGCCACAACCACAGGCCAGCTCTTCATCATCGCCCAGCCAGCGGTCGGGTGACGGCACCGGAGTATAGGGAACGCCGAACATCTGGCACTGCATCTCCAGGTTGTCCCACAGTACCTGGTCGTCCTTGTGCAGGTGCAAGGTAGCGCCGGTCAGTTCCTTGAGCTTGCCCGAAGCCAGGAAGTGATCGAAGTGCGCGTGGGTGTGGATGATGCTCACCAGCGTCAGGCCGTGGGCCTGCAGGCGTGCCAGGATTTTGTCCGGGTCACCGCCCGGGTCGACGACAATGGCCTTTTTGGTCAAGGGGTCGCCGATCAAGGTGCAATTGCATTGCAGGGGGCCTACAGGGAAGGTTTCGCGGATGAGTGCAGGCGGGGCTTGGGTCATGATGCTCTCGGCGGTAAAACTGGGGTTTGCTCAGAGCCTGACAGGAAAATGAGGTGGGTGCACGAGGTTCATGCCTTGGGAGGTTTGGCGCTCATGAGATCGAGCGCCACACATCTTAAGGCAGGAACAACCTGAACAACCCGCCCCCAAGCGCCCCGCCATTGGAAATTTCGATCCGCCCACGCACCCCGCCGCTTTCATGCAACGCCGCAATCCGCGCCGCAAAATACAGCCCCAGGCCGGTACTGCCGCTGGTTGAGTCGATGCCCTGGATGTACTCCTCCTGGCGCTCGAGCATGTGTTTTGGATAACCCGGGCCGTCATCGTTCACGCAGATGGCCAGCTGGTTGTCGGCCTCTTCGATGGTAATCAGCAACGCGTGCCCGGCATAGCGGGTGGCGTTGGTGATGACGTTGGCGATCACCGAGGCCACCAGTTCACGGTCGAAGAAACCCAGCGGGTTGTCGGTGTCGATGCGCCAGGTGGCGAGGATGTCATTGTGCTTGAGCACTTCCTGGTGGGCCGCCAGCTGAGCTTCGATGAAATCGTCCAGCTCATGGTAGTCCGGGCACACCGGCAGCTGGTTGATACCCAGTTTATAGAGCCCCAGCAGTTGCACCAGCATGCCGTTGAGGTGGCGAAACTCATGCTCCATGATGCCCTGCTCGGCACCACCGCGCAGCTCTTCGGGCAGGCGTTCTACCCACTGGTTGTGGGACTGGATCAGCGCCGACAACGAACTCTTGAGGTCGTGCACGGTGGAGGCGATCACCGTGGAAAAGTCCAGCCCCTGATTGTCTTGATTCATGCGCCGAACACTCGGATGTGCAGTTTGCGGTAACGGTCATAGCGATTGTCGCTGGCAGGGATACCGGCCACGCTGGTCAAGGCGTCCTGGCATTCCTGCATGATCGCGGGCTGAGGGTTGTCACCGCCAATACGCAGCAGCGCCTGGGCGGTGTTGAGGGCGATGCTGATGTTCTTCGGCTGCATACCCAGCGCCTTGCGGAACAGTTGCAACGCCTCGCCAAGCTGCCCTCCCTGGTAACTGCGCACACCCTGGCGATTGAGGGTGACCGCTTCGGTAATGGCGTTGAGCACCGTGGGGTCGTCGGTCAGCTTGCCCACTTTCTCCATGACCTTGGGGTCATCACCATAACTTTCCACACAGCTTTTCAGCACGCCGATGGCGGCGGCTTCCTGGCCCATTGCCTGCAACTGCGCGGCAACGGTCAGGGCCGAATCGACCGAGAAAAACTGGTTCATCTTGTCCAGGCGCTGGATCGCCTGCTCGGTCAGCTTGGCCGCCGTTTCCGGGTCGCCCGCCTGCTGCAGGCTGGCGGCTTTCATCATCCGCGCGCGAACCTGCAAACCCTGGTCTTCGGGGTTTTCCTTGGCCACTTCGCTGAGCGTGGTGTTGATCTCGACCCGGGTACGGGCGTCCAGGCCGAAGCCTGCATTCTTGCTCATCAGGGCCTGCACCAGGCCCAGGTTGTTTTCGGCGTCCTTGTAGCGCGAGCTCTGCCCTTGGTTCACCGCATGGCGGAACGCCTTCGACGCGCTCTCGAAGTCTTCGTTTTCCAGCGCCAGCTTGCCCAGTGTCGACTGCCGACGCACCGACAGTGGCGACAGGCGTACCGCCTCTTCCAGCAGGTTTTGCGCACGTCGGGTATCGCCCTGCGCCACCAGCACTTCGGCCATGCCGTCGTAAAGCCCTGGCATGATCGGGAACGCCTTGAGTGCCTGCTCGTAAACGCCCTGGGCCTGGGCATTCTGGCCACGCTTGTGCATCAGGGCGCCCAATGCGGCGTACACCCACGGCTGCGGGCGACTGGCCAGGATGGCCTTGAGGAACTTTTCCAGCTCCTCGAAGCGGTTGAGGTTGCGCAAGGCATCGGCCCGGTAGCGCAGGCACAGTGGTGCCAGGCGCGGGTCCTTCTTGCACAGTTCGGCACAAGCCGCCAGCACTTCGGCCGGGCGACTGCGGTCCAGGGCCTGCAGAATCGGCTTGAGCAAGGTTTTGCGCTGATACAGCTTCTCGACGCGCTGAGCCAGGCCAACCCGGTTGAACGGTTTGGTCAGGTAGGCATCGGGCTCGTGCTCGATGGCACTGAGGACAATGGCCTGGCTGCTCTCGGCCGTGACCATGATGAACACGCACTCATGGCTGATGTGCTTGTCGATGATCAGGTCTTCGAGCACCTGTTGGCCGTTCTTCTTGCCATCACCCAGGTGAAAATCCTGCAGGATGAAGTCATAGCGTTTCTGCGCGCACATGCGCAGCGCCTGCTCGCCGCTGTCAGCGGTGTCCACGTCGCGCACGCCCAACTCGCGCAGCATTGAACGGGTCGACGTGCGAAAGTCGGTAAAGTCGTCGACGATCAGAAAGCTTTTTTGCCCGTACTGCAGCATCAACACGACCTGCCTTGGAATGATTGAAAAATCGCGCGAGGCGATGCCACCGATCGCTGTATCGGCAGCAGGTCGGGAAAGATGAGGGTAGAGCATTGCCTGCCACAAACCATGGCCTCAGGCCATCACTTTAGCGGGCAATGACCTGCAGAGCCAGCATCACGCCAGCAACCCCAGGGATTTGGCCTTGGCCACCGCCTGCGTACGCCGCTCGACACCCAGCTTGCTGTTGATGTGGCTGGCGTGGGTCTTGACCGTGTGCAGAGAAATGAACAGCCGCTCGCTGATCTGCTGATTGGAGCAACCCTGAGCGATCAGTTCGAGCACAGCCAGCTCACGGCCACTCAACGCCTCGCCGCTGCCCGTGCTGGCGCTTGGCAGCGGTGGCAGGCGCTTGAGCAGTTCGGCCTGAACCGGGCACGCGGCACCTGCCTGCAGTTGCTCGTGAAGCCATTGCGGGTGTTTTTCCAGCAGCGGCTGGAACGGTTGCAGCACGCCGCCACGGGCGGCCTCAAGCAAGCCTGGCAGCAACTGCGCGGCCTGCCCTTCGCGGCCTTCGTCCAGCAGCAGGGAGAGCCATTGGCACAGGGCGCTGACGGCGAGCATCATGCCGCCACTGGCCTGCCCGCGCTCGACCAGGCTGGCCAGGCGTTGCACGGCGTCGTCGCCACGTAACTGGATACGCTCGAGCAGCGCCTGCTGCAGCGCAATGTGCAACGGCAGCAGTGGGTGGAACTCCGGTGCTGCCGCTGGCTGCTCACCGCCGTAGGTCTGGCCCAGGCGCAGCAGCCAGGACTCGGCCAGGTCGGTGCGCCCCTGGGCCAGCCAGAGTTCGCATTTGACCAGGGTAATCATGGCCAGGTAGTAGACCGGGGGCACGTCCCAGATATGCATCAGGCGCTCAGCCTCGGCCAGTTCGGCAAAGGCCTCGGCAAAGTGCCCTTCCCGCCCATCGAGCGTGGCGATCACGCAATGGCCGATGAGCACACTGATGTCCCGGCAGGCCCGCGCCTCGCCCAGCCCCGCGCGCAACCGCGCACGGCCCTGGGCAGGCTGCAGGCGCGAAACCAACAGATAGCCTTCGTAAAGCGTCAGACGAGCGCGCACGGCATACAGCCGCTGTGCCGAAAGCCCTTGCAGGCGTTGCAGCCCTTGGCGCACTTCGTCCAGCGCCCGCAATACTTCGCCACGGGCGTGCAGTACACGCGCCCGGTCGTAATGGGCCAAGGCCTCGAACAACGGGTTGCCGACTCGCTGGGCCAGCTCCAGGGCTTCTCGGTTCCAGCCGCGGGCCCGCCAGAAATCACCATCGGCGATGGCCAGGTTGGACAGCGTCGACAGGCACACCAGGCGCTGGCCATAGCGCTTGCTTGGCAGGCTCTGCAGCGCTTCGCTGCAATAGGCCAACGTGCGCTCGCGGTCACCACGGCCTCGGGCAATCACCCCACTCAGCGCCAGCCACTGGGCCAGCATCGACTTTTGCGCGGTCGCCGAAGGTGCGGGCAGGAAGCGGCTGAGGTAGCCGGCAAGCTCCTCGGCCGCGTCCAGTTGGCAAGCCAGGCCCAACGCCCAGCTGTACAGCACGATCAGCCTTGGCGTGCTGATCAGCAGGCTGTCGGGCAAGTCCATCTTCCAGCGCAGCAACATGCCGACGTTCTGTTCGGCCAGCAGTTGCTCCTCGGACAGGCTCTGCACCAGGTCGGCGGCCACATCAAGGTGGCCGGCACGCAAGGCCTGCTCCACCGCCTCGTCCAGCAGGCCCTGGGCTTCGAACCAACGGCTCGCCCGCAAGTGCAAGCCGGCCAGCGGTTCGTTGGCCTGGCGACTGCGCAGCAAGTCGGAGAACAAGTGGTGATAACGGAACCAGTGGCCGTGCTCGTCCAGCGGCACCAGAAACACCTGGTGCGCCTGCAGGAAACGCAGGATCTCGGCGCTGTCGTGGCGGCCCCGCACGGCATCGCAAAGTTGGGCGCAGAAGCGCTCCTGGCACGCGGTTTCGTACAGGAAGGCCTGCACATCGGCGGGCAGCATGTCGATGACTTCTTCGAGCAGGTAGTCGCGAATCAGCCCTTCGCCACCATGCAGCGCCTGGGGCAAGGCCTGCTCGTCGGCACTGTCGCTGGCCGCCAGTTGCCAGAAACGCAACCCGGCCACCCAGCCATCACTGCGCTGGATAAGGTTGTCCAGGGCCTGGCCACGCAGGCCCGTGGGCTGGCGACCGATCACTGCCAGCGACTCTTCGGCAGTAAGGCGCAAATCCTGTTCGTTCAGCTCGACAAGCTGACGCGACAGCCGCAGGCGCGCCAGGTGCCAGTCCGGGCGCTGGCGACTGGTAACCAGCAGCACCAGGCCGGCCGGCAGGTGGTTGAGGAAGAACTGCAGGCAACGGTCAAGTACAGGCCCTTGGGCCAGGTGATAATCATCCAGTACAAGCAGCAAAGGTGTATCCGCTTGCAGGTACAACGCCAGCTCGTCGAGCAGGCCGTCAAGCCACTCTTCGAAGGCGAACGGCTGATGGCGCTGGCGCATTTTCAGCAAGCCCATGGCCTGGCCACCCAAGGCCGGGCAGTATTGCTGCAGCCCTTCGAGCAGGCGCTCAAGGAAGCGGCCTGGGTCTGCATCTCGCTGGCTCAGGCCAAGCCACAGGCTGCGCCAGTGTTCGGGCAGTGCCTCGCAAAACTCGATGGCCAGGGAGCTTTTGCCGAAACCCGCCGGGGCGTTGACCAGCAGCAGGCGACCGCCGAGGCCGGTGTACAGACGCTGGCACAGGCGCGGACGCGGCACATGCCCCTCCGGCAGGGGGGGCCGAAAGAAACGCCCGTCCAGCAGGCCCAGGGCCTGACTGGCGAATCCATGCGTACGGGACAGGTCTGTCATGGCCGGCTCGTTCTGGTTGGAAGACTACGGCGATATGGATGCTTGCGAGACTAGCCGGTAACGCAGCGCATTTGAAGATGATGGGCGCATTTGCCCCGGGAAAGACTGCGACAAAAAGCGACAAGGCTGATGGACAAGGGCTGGGGCGGGGGTTTGGGTGGGTATTCAGCAGGTTTATGGCCCGCAAGGAGGACGGGGCAGGAAAATGGAAACGCCCCGGCAAGCCGGGGCGTTCTGGGGATCACACGGAGTCTTTCAGGTTACCGAATACCCGACTGACGCAGCGCTGCTGGCTGGAAGTCAGCCTTGCTGGCACTGAAGCCAAAGTCGTAGGCACGTTTCTCTTCGTTCTTCATGCCCAAGGCCAGGTAACGACCAGACTGCAGGTCGTAAATGGTCTCCAGGGTGTACCAAGGCACCTCATTGTTGTAATACGGCTGGGAATGGGCTTCGGAAACGCGCCACAGCTGGTTGCGACCGTCGTACTGGTCGATCACCGCAGCCTGCCAGGTGTCTTCGTCGATGTAGAAGTCACGCTTGGCATAGATGTGGCGCTGGCCTGGCTTCAGGGTCGCGACCACATGCCACACGCGGCGCAGCTCGTAGCGGGCCAGGTCCTGGTTGATGTGCCCGGCCTTGATGATGTCGGTGTACTTCAGCTTGGGGTCGTCCAGCTTGAAGGCGTTGGAGGCGATGTACAGCTCTTTCTTGCCTTCCAGCTTCCAGTCGTAGCGGTCTGGCGCACCGTTGAACATGTCCAGGTTGTCGGAGGTACGCAAGCCATCGGCAGCGGTACCCGGGCCGTCATACGACACCTGCGGCGCCTGGCGCACACGGCGCTGGCCGGCGTTGTAGATCCACGCCTTGCGCGGTTCCTTCACCTGATCGAGGGTTTCGTGCACCAGCAGCACGGTACCGGCCAGGCGCGCAGGTGCGGTCACTTCCTGCTTGAAGTAGAACAGGATGTTGCCTGGGTTGTTCGGGTCGTAATCCTTCATCTTGTCGCGGAAGACGAACTGGTCGGAGAAGTACACCGGGTTGAACGAGCCGTTCTGCTGTGGCGTGGCCTGGGTTACCAGGCGGCTGACACTGCCCCCGCGGTAGCGGGTGATGTGGTTCCAGATCACCTCCAGGCCGCTTTTGGGGATCGGGAACGGCACAGCCGTGCGGAAGTTGTTCAGACCGTTGCCGCCTTCCACCAGGGTGGTCTTGGTGGCGTTTTCCTTGATGGCCGCGAACACATCGGCCGGGACGGTTGAACCGCGATGGGTTTTGAACACCGGGATCTTGAAGGTGTCCGGGTAGCGCTTGAGCATGGCCAACTGGCCCGGCGAAAGCTTGTCCTTGTACTGGTCGGCGTTCTGCGCGGTGATGGTGAACAGCGGCTTGTCACTGCCGTACGGGTCGGACAGGAAACCCTTGGCATCAGCGCTGCCTGCGCTCTTCGACAACGGCTCCCACGGGCCGATCGAACCATCGGCGTTGCCGGCTTTTTCGGCGCCCATCGGGGTCAGGGTACTGCCCAGCTTGGCCGCCTCGTCGGCGGATACCGCAGCCATCACGCTGGTCGCCAGCAGGGACAGGCCCAGTACACCGGCTTGCAGCAGACTTCTGGTCTTGTTCATGTCGTGTCGTCCTGGATCTGTGTGCTTAGAAGTTCACGCCGAAGCTGAGCGCGACGAAGTCACGGTCATCCACAGTGGTGTACTTGCCATCGAAGAAGTTGGTGTACGACAGGCTCGCCGTGTAGGTGTTCTGGTACTCGGCGTCCAGGCCCAGGCTGACTGCCTTGCGGCCTTCCTCGAAGTTGCCGCCAGGGCCGGGCGAGTAGCCGGAGACGTCATGGGACCAGGCCACGCTCGGCTTGAGGTTGACCCCGGCGAACACGTCGTTGTAGTCCCAGATGGCGCGGGCGCGGTAGCCCCAGGAGGTGCTGGTGGTGAAGCCGTCACTGTTGCAGTTGCGCGACAGGTTGGCGGTGGAGCTACCCAGGCCTGAACCGCCGATGGTGGTGCGGTTGAGCGCAGTACACATGTCGCCGGGCAGCTCGCCAGGGCCATACACCGGGTCACGGCCATAGCGTGCCTTGCTGGTGCTTTCCAGGCCACCAACGTGGGTGACGCCGACTTCGCCCACCACCGTAAGGCGGCTGGCGCCCATCACTTGGTCGAAGAAGTGGGTGAAAGTTGTCTGGAACTGAGTGATCTCCTTGCGACGGTAGCCGTGCAGGTCTTGCCCAGCAGTACCCTGGAGCACCGAGGCATTGCTGTACTCCTCCAGCGGCGTGACGCCAGCAAACAGAATGTCGGTTGAGTTCAGTTGAACTGGCGCATTCGGGCGATAACTGAGCTCACCGCTCCAGGCGGTACCAGTAGGCAGCGTGGTAGAGAAGCTCAAGCCATAGAGGCGAATGTCTTCCGGATATTCGACGAAGTACTGCGAGTTACCCGCAACGATAAGTGGGCGCAATGCAGGCGGCAACGCAGCGACCCGATCGAACACAGCCTGCGAAGCACCGGTGGCACTGAAGATCGGTGCACGGCTGTGATAGTTCATGAAGTACGCACCGAACTCAGTGTCCAGCGGCTCGAACATATAGCGGAACGCAACGCCAAACTGGCCGCTGTCCCGCGCATCGCGATCTGCGCTACGGCGCACCAGCACGCCTTCTTCGTTGTAGTTTACGCCGGTAGCAGCGAGCAGTCCCTGGACTGCGGGCGGCTGGAGGCCC
The DNA here is from genome assembly GCF_003208145.1 of Pseudomonas sp. RV120224-01b. Lineage (NCBI taxonomy): Bacteria > Pseudomonadati > Pseudomonadota > Gammaproteobacteria > Pseudomonadales > Pseudomonadaceae > Pseudomonas > Pseudomonas sp. RV120224-01b. The sequence goes on from NZ_QKMQ01000002.1 coordinate 460,315, forward strand.
AGAACCCGGCTGCTGGCCAACACCCGCAGGTTGTCACTGCAACCATCGGCAATGATGTCCGGTTGCGAGAAGAAGGTGCCGCAGTTGTCGACGACCGTCTGGTCCCATTCAATCTGGTAGAAGGCCTCGGCCGAGAGGTTGTCGGTCAGGCTTTGCGACACATAGAACATGTTGACCGGAATCAGGCCTTCCTTGATTTCGGCCCCAGGACGGCGAAATGCCGATACGTCGATGGGGTTGATCGAGTTGATACCGCCGCCGATGAAGGTACTTTCACCCCAGCTCACCACCTGCTTGCCCAGGCGCACCGAGCCGGGCTGATCGCCAATGGAGTAGTTGTGGTAGACGAAGGCGTCGAGCAACTCGGCGCCAGACGACTTGGCGCCCTCCTTGCGGTTGGAGTCGCTGATGTCCTTGAACTCACGGCTTTCGTCCTTCAGTTCGAAGTCGTACCAGTACTTGCCGCGCACGAACACACCGGTATCGCCGTACTTGAGCTCCAGGTCATGGATGCCCTTGAAGATCTTGGAGAAGGTTTCGCCCTTCTTGAAGTTCAGGTGGCCATCGTCGGAGGTCTGCGACAGGCCCTTGCCGCCGTTGTTGACACCGATCAGGTTCTTGTTGGGGTTGGCCGTCGACCAGCTGGCGCCGATGGAGAGCGAGGAGTCGAACTGGCCTTCGATTTCACCAATGTTGAAGCTGACAGCGAAAGCAGGACTTGCGAGCGTGGAAGCAAGGCTGACGGCCAAGGGCAACTTGGCCCGGCGCCAGAACAGGTTTGCAGATTTCATCGACGCTACTCCATGTACTTTTTTGTTATGGCAGTGAGTCCTTTCAAGAACGGCCCGAGCGACCGGTTTGCAGGTTTGCACCTGCGACGACACGGCTTGCGCGTGTCGCCCTCCCCCATTCCTGAAAATCCCCTGGCCCCGACTATAGCCAGCAAGGCACAGGCGCTTGATCCCTCTAAAGTGTGATTTGCGCTCCATGCCGCCAACTCGCTGCATTGTTGTCCCGGTTGCGGGCTGGCAGTGCTAAAGGATGGCGCATTTCAGCCGTTTGGCAAGGCGTGAAGGCCTCTAGCGTGCGGGTCGCGTTCTGGCGTTCGCGACCCGCACGGCGGTTACAGCGTGGAAAGGAAAGCGCTGTTGCTGGCTTGCCACTGGACGATGTCCTGGCGGATGCGTTTCTTGTCGAGCTTGCCGACACTGGTCTTGGGAACTTCAGTAACAACGGCGATCTGGCTGGGAATCGCCCACTTGTTGATGTGCCCTTGCTCGACGAACGGTTTGAGGTGTTCCTTGAGCGCCTTGGCATCGATGGCCTGGCCGTCGCGCACCACCAGCAGGGCAAACGGGCGCTCGCCCCACTGCGGGTCGGCCACCCCGACCACCGCCACTTCGCGTACGGCCGGGTGGCGGCTGATCAGGTCTTCCAGGTCGAGTGAGGAAATCCACTCGCCACCGGTCTTGATCACATCCTTGATGCGATCACGAATGTCGATGTAGCCCATGCCGTCGAGGGTGGCGACGTCACCGGTGTGGAGCCAGCCGCCCTGCCACAGCTCCTCGCTCTTTTCCGGCTCCTTGAAATAACCCATGGTCAGCCACGGCGCACGCAGCACCAACTCGCCCTGGGTCTCGCCATCGGAAGGAAGGAAGTTGCCGTCGCCATCGACAATCGCCGCTTCGACCAGTGGCACCGGCACGCCGGCCTTGATGCGGTAGGTGATGCGCTCGTCTTCGCTACCGGCCTGCAACTCGTCGTTAAGGTGCGCGGCGGAAATCAGCGGGCAAGTCTCGGACATGCCGTACGCTGCGGTTAGCTGGATACCCCGGGCCAGGGCAGCCTGGTAGAGCGAACGGTTGAGCGCGCTGCCGCCGATGATGATCTTCCAGCCGCCGAAGTCCTGGCCTTGCGAGGTCGGGCAGTTGAGCAGCATCTGCAGGATGGTCGGTACGCAATGGGAGAAGGTGACCTTTTCCTCGCGCCACAGCTTGACCAGCATGTCTGGTTCGTAGCGCCCGGGGTACACCTGCTTCATACCGAGCATGGTGGCGGCGTAGGGGATGCCCCAGGCATGCACATGGAACATCGGGGTAATGGGCATGTACACGTCGTTGCTGCCCAGCAGGCGCACGCTGTCGATACTGCCGGTGACCGAAGCTTCGGCCAGCGTGTGCAGCACCAGTTGCCGGTGGGTGAAATACACGCCCTTGGGGTTGCCGGTGGTGCCGGTGGTGTAGAAGGTGGTGGCCACCGAATTTTCGTCGAAGTCGGGGAAATCGTAATGCGGACTGGCAGCGGCCAGCAATTGCTCGTATTCGCCCACCAGATTGGGCAACTCGGCGGTCTTGTCCGGGCCATCGGTCAGCAGCAGGGTCTTGTCGACGGTGGTCAGCTGCCCGGCAATACCCTGGTAGAGGCCGACGAAATCGCTGTTGACCAGCACCACGCGGTCTTCGGCGTGGTTCATGGTGTAGAGGATCTGCTCGGGCGACAGGCGCACGTTGATGGTGTGCACCACGGCGCCGATCATCGGGATGGCGAACATGCATTCCAGGTAGCGGTGGCTGTCCCAATCCATCACCGCCACGGTGTCACCGGCCTTTACTCCGGCCTCGGTCAGCACATTGGCCAGGCGTGCGATACGTTCGTTGAGCTGTGGATACGTCAGCCGCAACTGGTCGCGATAGACGATTTCACGGGTCTTTTCATAGCGGCTACCGGACATCAGCAGGCGCTTGATCAGCAGTGGGTAGGCGTAGGCGCCCTCGGCGGGCTTGATGATGCGGGTCTGCAACATGGGTATCCCTTTTCTGAAAAGCGAGCCGGACAAGTCTGACAACTACTGTAGTGCGGCAATGTGACGGCTAAATCAGCCGAAGGAATGATTTGCGAGCCAAAGGTATGAGTGGCAGGCGTTGACGGGCGGTAACCCCGGGCTAGACACTGCGCCTGTAGACGCGGGCCTGCCCGCGAATGGCCATAACACCAATACCCCGCCCTGCCACCGGAGCCCCCCATGCCCAGCCCGCGTCGCGCCGTGTTTCTCGATCACCAGTCCCTGGACCTTGGCGACCTCGACCTCTCGCCCCTGAAGCAGCAGTTCGATGAATTCGAGCTGTTCGCCGCCACCCAGCCCGACCAGGTGGCAGAGCGCCTGCAAGGCGCGGTCGCAGTGGTCAGCAACAAGGTCATGCTCGACGCCTCTACCCTGGCCGCCAACCCGCAGCTCAAGCTGATCCTGGTGGCCGCCACCGGCACCAACAATGTCGACCTGGCAGCGGCGCGCGCCCAAGGCATCACCGTCTGCAACTGCCAGGGTTACGGCACACCGTCCGTCGCACAGCACACCCTCGCCCTGCTGCTGGCCCTGGCCACCCGCCTGTGCGACTACAACCAGGCAGTAGCCGACGGCCAATGGGCCAAGGCCAGCCAGTTCTGCCTGCTGGACTTCCCCATCGTCGAGCTGGAGGGCAAAACCCTCGGCCTGCTCGGTCACGGCGAGCTCGGCGGCGCGGTGGCGCGGCTGGCCGAAGCCTTCGGCATGCGTGTGCTGAGCGGGCAGATTCCTGGCCGCCCGGAACGCGACGACCGGCTGCCGCTGGACGAACTACTGCCGCAAGTAGACGCCTTGACGCTGCATTGCCCGCTGAACGAGCACACCCGGCATATGCTCGGTGCCCGTGAACTGGCCCTGCTCAAGCCCAATGCGCTGGTGGTCAACACAGCCCGTGGCGGCCTGATCGACGAACAGGCGTTGGCCGACGCCCTGCGCCAAGGCCACTTGGGCGGTGCGGCCACCGATGTGTTGAGTGTGGAGCCGCCGGTCAACGGCAACCCGCTGCTCGAACCGGGCATCCCGCGCCTGATCATCACCCCGCACAGCGCCTGGGGTGCAGTAGAGTCGCGCCAGCGTATCGTCGGCCAGCTCAGCGAGAACGCCCAGGCCTTCTTCGCCGGGCAGCCACGCCGCGTGGTCAGCTGAGCCCGGCGCCCGCCTCTGCTACACTGCGCCACTTTTTTCCAGGAGGCGTCGTCCATGGACCCGCGCAGTGAAGTGTTGCTCCGCCAGGCAGAGCTGTTCCAGGGGCCGCTGCTGATCGCTGGCGCCCCCGCCGACGGCCTGCTCGCCCAATTGCCACAGGCCAAGGCCTGGACTTGGCACGCCGGCGATCAGGCCATGCTCGACAGCCGCTTCGCCGGCCGCAGCCATTACGGGGTCGAGCCGCCTGAAATGGCATTCGACAGCGCCGTGCTGTTCCTGCCCAAGTCCCGTGAGCTGGCAGCCTACCTGCTGAATGCCCTGGCATCGCGCCTGGCCGGTCGTGAGCTGTACCTGGTCGGCGAAAAACGCGGTGGCATCGAAGGTGCGGCCAAGCAGCTACAGGCCTTTGGCAAACCGCGCAAGCTGGACAGCGCCCGCCACTGCCAGCTGTGGCAAGTGACCATCGAGCAGGCACCCGAGGCCAAGCCACTGGCAAGCCTGGCCGAGCACTTCGAGCTGGCGCTGGAAGACGGCCCTTTGCAGGTGGTCAGCCTGCCGGGCGTATTCAGCCACGGCCGCCTCGACCGCGGTACTGCCCTGCTGCTCAAGCACCTCGACGGCCTGCCAGGCGGCCATGTGCTGGACTTCGGCTGCGGCGCAGGGATATTGGGCGCCACGGTCAAGCGCCGTTATCCACAAAGCCGGGTAACGCTGCTGGATGTGGACGCCTTCGCGGTAGAAGCCAGTCGTCTGACGCTGGCTGCCAACGGCCTGGAGGGTGAGGTGATCAGCGGTGATGGCATTGATGCGGCACCTGCCGAACTGAGCCTGATTCTGAGCAACCCGCCGTTCCATACCGGGGTGCACACCAATTACCAGGCCTCGGAGAACTTGCTGAAAAAATCTGCCGTTCATCTGCGAAAAGGTGGCGAAATGCGCTTGGTCGCCAACAGTTTCCTGCGCTACCAACCGCTGATCGAAGGGGCACTGGGCAACTGCCAGGTACGCGATGAGGCCGACGGCTTCCGTATCTACCGCGCAACCCACGGATAAAAAACAGCACTTGCCGAAAGCGTTTTGCCTAGGCAGAATCCGCACCGTCCTAGGGGAGTAGTCTCCCGCGAGCGCACTGCTCGCCCGGTACGCGTCAACATACTTGGTCCACAGACCATGGCGCGTGCGACCCACCATGCCAGCCTGCATGGAGAGATCCGCGTAGACGGATCCAGGGTTTGACAAGACCTATGACACGCACACCTTACCCGGGGCGGGGAGGCTGTACGTGTCATAGCCGTGTCGACCCGCCCCCGTAGGAATCCTGATGCTGGAATCTCTGTTGGTCCCCACCGCTATCGTTGCCTTGGCCGAAATCGGCGACAAGACGCAACTGCTCGCTCTCATTCTTGCTGCCCGCTTCCGCAAGCCTTGGCCGATCATCGCCGGCATCATCGCCGCCACCCTGGCCAACCATGCGGCGGCCGGTGCCGTGGGCGCCTGGTTTGGCAGCTTCTTCAGCGACTCGGCCCTGCACTGGATCCTGGCCGCGAGCTTTACCGCCACCGCGCTGTGGACACTGGTACCGGACAAGATGGATGACGACGAAAACCCGGCACGTCGCTTCGGGCCGTTCCTGACCACGCTGATCGCGTTCTTCCTGGCCGAAATCGGGGACAAGACCCAAGTCGCAACCGTGATGTTGGCTGCGCAGTATCCGCACCTGATCATGGTCATTATCGGTACCACGCTAGGCATGCTGATTGCCAACGTGCCGGTGGTTCTGGCGGGTAACTTCGCGGCAGACAAGCTGCCACTGACGCTGATTCGTCGCCTGGCGGCCACAGCGTTCTTCGTGCTGGCGATCGTGGCCGTGTACTCGGCGATGAAGGCCAGTGGCTGGATCGGCTAAATGCTGAAGGGGCCGCTCTGCGGCCCAATCGCCGGCAAGCCGGCTCCCACCTAGACCGCATCGGTTTCAAGTCATATGCAATACTTGTGGGAGCTGGCTTGCCGGCGATTGGGCTGCAAAGCAGCCCCTTGCAGCCTTACTGCTTGGCCGCTGCCTGATACAACGGCATCACCTTCGGAATCGCTGCCTGCAACGAAGCGATACGGCTTTCAGAAGCCGGGTGAGTGCTCATGAACTCTGGCGGCGCGCCTTCGGAAGCCTTGCTCATCTTGTTCCACAAGGTGATCGCGGCATTCGGGTCATAACCCGCACGGGCCGACAGTTCCAGGCCGATCAGATCGGCTTCGTTCTCGTTGGCACGGCTGTTGGGCAGGGTCATGGAGTAGTTCACCACGGCATCGGCCATGGCCATGCTGCCCTCGCCCAGGCCCAGGAGGGCACCGGCACCCTGGCGGGCCATTTGCACGCCATAGGCCTTGGACATCGCCTCACGGCTGTGCTCACGCAGGGCGTGGGCAATTTCATGCCCTACCACGGCGGCAATTTCCGCATCGGTGAGCTTGAGCTGATCGATCAACCCGGTGTAGACGATGATCTTGCCGCCCGGGCCGCAGTTGGCGTTCAGTTCGTCGCTTTTGATCACGTTGACTTCCCAGTTCCACTGCGCAGCATCCGGGCGGAACTTGGGCGCCTGGGCGATCAGGCGGTTGGCGATGACCTGCACGCGTTTGGCATCGGCGCTGGACTTGTCGAGCACCCCCTTGCTCGACGCTTCGCCCAAGGTCTGCTGGTACGACTGGGCGTACATCTGGTTGACCTCATCGGTCGAAAGCATGCTGAACATGTACTGCTGGCGCTGTACGCCGACAGCACCGCCGCTGGTGGTGTTCACCGCCTGGCAGCCGGTCAGCAGGATGCCAGCACTCAACAGGCTGACAACAAAAGACTTACGCATGAAAACACTCCCTTTTTTACATGCGCCGTATCCTAGGCCGTGTCGCCAGTGCCTGCTATAGCCGTAGGGAAGATTTTCGTCGCCTGCACTGGCCTCTTCGCGGGCACGCCCGCTCCCACAGGTACAACTTAAACCTGTGGGAGCGGGCGTGCCCGCGAAGAGGCCGGTACAGGCGGCACATCAAGCCGGGGTAAGACACTCCGGCGCATCCAGCTTCGGATCATTGACGAAATTGGCCAGGGCCCGCTCGCGCAGCTGTGCCGCAGGGCTGGCCAGCAACTCGTGCAAGCGGGTAACCGGCGTATCCGGGTCGAGCCAGGCCGCCTGCCCCGCCTCATCCAGTATCAGCGGTCGACGCTGGTTCATGGCCGCCTGGGTCACCACCGCACAGCTAAGCCACACCTGATCCTGCACGGGATAGGCCTCCCACACCGCCGCAAAGTAAAGCGACGAACCCTCCCCCGGGGTCAACCAGTACGGGCGTTTACGCACGCTGCCACGCCACTCGTAAAAGCCGTTGGCCGGCATCAGGCAGCGGCGCTGGCGAAACGCCTCGCGAAACATGGGTTGCTCGGCCAGCGTTTCGGCGCGGGCATGGGCGGGGGTGCGGGACAGGTCGGTAAGCCAGGCCGGGGTCAGCCCCCAGCGCGCCTTGGCCAGTTGCTGCTGGCCGTCGAGCTGGCGCTGGATCAGCACCGAGGCACCGGGAGCAATGTTCCATTGGGCCGGCTGGCCTTCGGGAAAACCAGGCAGGCTGGCCAGCGCCTGGGGCCAGCGAAACAGGGCGTAACGTCCACACATGGGCGAATTCAGAACCTAGCAGATCAAGGTACCGGGGAAACTCTCCGGTTCGTCGCCAACCAGTGGCTGGGCATCATTGTACGCATCGATCAGCCGCCGTGCGTACTCGGCCTGCTCATCCGCTACCGCAAGCCCCAGCAAGCCTTGCATCGGCAACTCGCCCACACCGCCCATCAGGTCACGGCCCACCAGTTGCACGTCGACACCCTCACTGGCCAGCATCCCGATCAGCATTTCGGCTTCGAGCAGGTTTTCCGGTTCATAGATCCGCCGCATCAGTCGTTCTCACCGAAGACATCCAGCATCCACTCCTCGCCATGAACCTGCAGCACGAAGCGGATAGGCTTGCAGCATACCTGGCAGTCCTCGATGTACTCCTGATCGCCGCCGGACAGGTCCACCGTGGTTTCGACTTCTTCGCCACAATAAGGGCAATCGTAGATCGCAGTTTCCAGCATCGCGGCCTCCGGGGTGACTTATGCGTATAATTGCCGGTCTGTTTACAGGGCCAGTGTGTGTCCGAGCCGTTTTTCGGAGCCCGCCCCTACCTTATTACCCTAGCCGTTTCCAACAAGAGAGCATGATGGGCGAATTCGATGCCATCCGACCGTACGACGACGCTGAGGTCCCTGCCGTTCTGGCACGCCTGCTCAGCGACCCGGCATTCCTCGATATCCTCACCCACTTCCGCTTCCCGCGTGCGGCCGGTGCTCTCGGCTGGTTGCTCAAACCGCTGATTGCCCGCCGCCTGCGCAAGGAATTCGCCGGCGTTACCTGCGTTTCCACCTTGCAGGACAAAGTCGAGTACTACGTCGACCAGACTATCGACCGTGCCACCGACGGCGTCACCTATTCGGGCGTGGAGCAGCTCAAGGCCGGCACTGCCTACCTGTTCCTGGCCAACCACCGTGACATCGTCATGGACCCCGCCTTCGTCAACTATGCGGTGTACCACGCCGGCCTGCCCACGCCGCGCATCGCCATCGGTGACAACCTGCTGCAAAAGCCCTTTGTCAGCGACATGATGCGCCTGAACAAAAGCTTCATCGTGCACCGTTCGATCAGCGGCCGCCGCGAGAAGCTGGCGGCTTATCAGTTACTCTCGGCCTACATCAACCACTCGATCCGCAACGATGCCACCTCAATCTGGATCGCCCAGGCCGAAGGCCGCGCCAAAGACGGTGACGACCGCACCGACTCGGCGATCCTCAAGATGTTCCACATGAGCCGCAAGGACGAGCCGTTCGGCGCGGTGATCCAGAGCCTTAACCTGACGCCCGTGTCGATCAGCTACGAATACGACCCGTGCGACCAGGCCAAGGCCCGCGAGCTTTACATCCGCGCCACCACCGGCACCTACAAGAAGGCGCCGGGCGAGGATGACAACAGCATCGCCAAGGGCATTACCGGCTACAAGGGCCGGGTGCACATCAACTTCGCCCCACCGGTGACCGAATACCACGAGGACACCAAGCAGCTGGCGGCGGAAATCGACCGGCAGATCCTGGGTGGCTACCGGCTATTCCCGGTGCATTACCTGGCGTATGCGATGTGGGACGCCAAAGATGAGGCGCTGCAGGTACCAAGCGCCGAAAAAGTGTTCCCGGCTGATGAGCTGGCCAAGGCCAAGGAAGAATGGCAGCGCCGGCTGGATGCCTGCCCTGAAGAGCAGCGGCCGTACCTGGTGGTGCAGTATGCGACACCGGTGCGTAACCAGTACCAGGTCAGGCAACAAGCGCCGGTCGCCTAATAGATTGCTGGGGGCTGCTTTGGCAGCCCATCGCCGGCAAGCCAGCTCCCACAGGGACCGCATGCCCCTCAGGCTTGTGCAGTCCTGTGGGAGCTGGCTTGCCGGCGATGGGCCGCAAAGCGGCCCCAGATTCTCAGACCCAGGTGCTGAACCAGGACAGCAACAGCGCCATCGCCAGGCACGAGAAACCGAGGATATAGAAGTACTTCGGCACTCGAAGGTCGAATGCATCCACCACGCCCTCATCCACCGCCATGTATTCGCGGGTCTCGGCATCACGCCGCCGTGCGCTGTGCAGCAGCAACCCGCCCGGGCAGGTCAGCAGCAGCGCCAGCAGGTTGATCCACTTGGCGGGGTGGGCGGACAGAAACCCCCAGAGCACTTGCAAGGACATCAGGCGACCTCGGTGTGAGCAGCAACAAAGGCCCGCATTTTACCCAAGTCGCACCCCGGCACCCTGCCTGGGCGACAAAGTGTCATTAAATTTCATCTGTCATTAGCTCGTCATCAGAACAGGCCACCCTATCGGCCTTTCATGACCCGGAGCTTGTTCATGTTGCACGCCGAAAACCAGGACCGCCTTTACCTCGTCGCCCAGAGCGATGAACAACAGGCGCTGATCGATGGTTTTGCCATCAACGTGCAGGACCGCCAATGGCTCGTCTACTGTGCGCTAGGTGGGCATGTGCATGAAGACTTGCCCGAAGTGGATGCCGGAACCGGCTTCAGCCTGCTGGATTTCCACATAGAAGCGGCTTGAACCTGCACAGACAAAAAAAGCCCGCTGCCTGGCACCCAGGCAGCGGGTTTTCTTTTATTGCCGAAGGCTTACTGCCCCAGCACCTGCCCGATGGTCGGGTCTTTGAACATACGGGTCAACGCATCGCTCAGCACATCACCCACCAGCTGGGTGTTGGTGTCCTGGTTCGGCGCCATGCCGAAACGCTGGTCCAGCGAAGCACCGTAACGGCCGCTGTAGCTGCGGCCGCCGTTGCGCACATCGGCACGGAAGGTGGCGCCGATGGTGGCTTCGGTCACGTACAGGTTGTCTTTGGGCGACTGGTATTTCAACTCGGCCAGGGTCACGGTCAGCTGCGGTGCGTTATAGGCATTTGGCGTCGGGGTGAAACCGAGCAGGCGCACGGCCGCTTCGGCCTGGGCTTGCAGCTTGGGCACCACGTCGTTACCGCTGACGCTGATGGTGCTGGTTTCGGGGTACATGCCACCACGGGTACCCAGGGACTGCGAAGCCCGGCCGTCAACCACCCGGACCACCACCGGCTGGCCATGGCCGACCGGCGTGAGCTGGGCCTTGAGCGTGGGTTGCGGGTTGAGTTGTTGCGGGCTGTGGGCACAACCGACCAGGCTGAGGCTGGCCACGGCGATCAAACCGAACAACAGACGTTGCAACATGCGCGTTTCTCCAGAAAATGCGGCTAAGGCGCACAGTATACCTAGGCACGCATCGACCAGTCATCGGTCCGGCCCGCTTGTCACAATCGTTTCATGGCCTCGCCCTTATCCTTGCGCCAAGCCCTCACGCAAAGGACTCCCCGTCATGGCCTCGCTCTGGACGCTGCTCTTCCAACGCCCGCGCCACAATGCCTATGCCCGCCTCGATGCCCACGGCAAATGCGTGGCCTTCAAGCAATGCAGCCAGCCACCCAGCGGCAGCGACTGGGTCCGGATTGGTGAAATCCGGTTGGCCTGGCTGGGCCACGAACTGCCTGCCGACGCCCGGGTTTGCGACCGCGCAAGCCGCCGCTGGCACCAGCGCATCCTCGCGGCCTGACAAACGCTGCAATAAAAACCACGAATGGCGACATTTCTGCCCGCGACATCGCTATAATCTCCCCCCGATTATAAGGACGTCTCCTGATCGGGCCCCGCACTCGCCGATTGACCCCGGCAACTTCACCGCTTCGCCCACAGAGAGCCTTCCACTCAGGTCTTGCATCGGCTGTCGTGCCTGCTTTTCCGGCCCTTCACACTGCATGAACCTGCGGGTTGCCATCGCGCAGTCCCCCTTTGAGGTTCACGTCTCCAAAAGAGCGTGAAAAAACGGTTTTCACAACTTCACAAGAGTGTGGCGAGCAAATGAACAGTCTGGCATGTGCAAAAGCGGCAGATGTGTCCCGAACAGCCCTGAACAGGCGGCAAATGCGCTCATCCCGTATGAGTGTCTGAACCGTTCCATAACGCACGCACGACACCTTGACCATAAGTCGAATTGCCGCACCTGTGGCAAACGGCGTTCAATACCCGAACCCGAAGACTGATTGGCGGTGTCCGCGGAAGTTGCAAGAACTGCGAAAAGTCGGACATGGCGACCCTGGCGAACCCAGGTCCTATGCTGTCAATTAGGTAGCTGTAGATTGTGGAGACGCGTTAAATGGCGCAGAACGAATCGGTTGATGTGGTACTGGTAGGCGCGGGCATCATGAGTGCCACCCTGGCCGTACTGCTCAAGGAGCTCGACCCGACCCTGAAGCTTGAGGTCGTCGAGGCGATGGACTCCGGAGCCGCGGAAAGCTCCAACCCCTGGAACAACGCAGGCACCGGCCACGCCGGTCTGTGCGAGCTTAACTACACGCCCCAGGCCGCCGATGGCAGCATCGACATCAAGAAGGCCGTGCACATCAACACTCAGTTCGAGGTTTCGCGCCAGTTCTGGGCTTACCTGAGCAAGAAGGGCAACTTCGGCTCGGCACGTGCGTTCATCAACCCTGTCCCGCACCTGAGCTACGTCGAAGGTGACAAGGGTGTTTCCTTCCTCAAGAAGCGCTTCGAGCTGCTCAAGCAGCACCATGCCTTCGCCGACATGGAATACACCGAAGACAAGGCCGTGATGAACGACTGGATGCCGCTGATGATGCCTGGCCGCCCGGCCGACCAGCACATCGCCGCTACCCGCGTGGCCAAAGGCACCGACGTCAACTTCGGCGCCCTGACCAACAAGCTGCTCAAGCTGCTGGGCGACTCGCAGGACGCACAGGTCAAGTACAGCAAGAAGGTTGTCGGCCTGCGCCGTAACGGCAGCGGCTGGACCGTGAGCATCAAGGACGTCAACAGCGGCGGCAGCCGTGAAGTCGACGCCCGCTTCGTCTTCCTGGGCGCCGGTGGCGCGGCCCTGCCGCTGCTCCAGTTGTCGGGCATCCCGGAAAGCAAAGGCTTCGGCGGTTTCCCGGTCAGCGGCCAGTGGCTGCGTTGCGACAACCCGGAAATCGTCAAACAACACCAGGCCAAGGTCTACAGCCAGGCCGCTGTGGGCGCCCCGCCGATGTCGGTACCGCACCTGGACACCCGCGTTGTGGACGGCAAGACTTCGCTGCTGTTCGGCCCGTACGCTGGCTTCACCACCAAGTTCCTCAAGCACGGTTCACTGATGGACCTGCCGCTGTCGGTACGCATGGGCAACATCGGCCCGATGCTGGCCGTGGCCCGCGACAACATGGACCTGACCAAGTACCTGGTCAGCGAAGTGATGCAGTCGATGGAGCAGCGCCTGGAAGCCCTGCGTCGCTTCTACCCGCAGGCCAAGGCCGAAGACTGGCGCCTGGAAGTGGCCGGTCAGCGCGTGCAGATCATCAAGAAAGACCCGAAAAAAGGCGGCGTGCTGCAGTTTGGTACCGAGCTGGTCTCGGCCCAGGACGGCAGCCTGGCCGCACTGCTCGGCGCATCGCCAGGTGCTTCGGTTACCGTGTCGATCATGCTGGAACTGATCGAGCGCTGCTTCCCCGAGCAGGCCAAAGGTGCCTGGGCTGCCAAGCTCAAGGAAATCTTCCCGGCGCGCGAGAAGACGCTGGCGACCGATGCCGCTCTGTACCACAAGATCAGTGCCGACAACGACGTGGCGCTGGACCTGGTGGAAAGCAGCCCGGCAGCCAAGCATTACGCTTAAGCCGGCCTGAAACGAAAAAACGCCCCTCGGGGCGTTTTTTTGTGCCTGGGCCGTTATCAGCCGCGGGCGTTATCGATGATCTCGATGTACTCCGGCGCATTGCGCTGGTCGGCAATCTGCTCGACGAAGGTCTTGCCGTGCTCGTCCTTGCCATCCAGGTCCAGGCCCGCTTCGACGAAGAAGCCGACAAAGCGCTCGAAGTCATCGACGCGCAGGCCACGGTAGGCCTTGACCAGCTTGTGCAGCGACGGCGAGGTCACGCCATCGGCCGGCTCGAACTGAAGGAACGACTTGATGTAGTCGTCGCTGATTTCGTCACCGATTACCTGTTTCTTGTCTTTACGCATTGCCGACTCCAACTGGACCATCACGGAATTTCGAAGGCCGGCAGTGTACCCCCCGCAGGCCGCGTGCCTCAACGCGTACGTACGGTACCGGTGTGCAGGTCGGCCCAGATATGGCCGTTGCCATAGGTCAGAAACTGCACGTAGAGCGTTTCGTTGCGCAGCAGGTCCATGATCACCCGATAGTCGCTGACCGGGTAATTCAGGCTCAGGGTGCGGTTTTTTTCGTCATACACGGGCTTTTTCAGGCTCTTGGCTGCCTCACCGTCGAACGTCAGCAGCACCTGGGCAATGGTCGCGCCCTTGCTCAGCGGCTTGCCTTTCAGGCGCACCTGCAACGACGACGTGATCGGGATCGGCTGCTGATCGGACTGGCGCTGGGCACCCACCACCACGGAGTAGTCGGTCACTTGCAGCAATTGCTGGCCGGTCGGCGCCTCCTGGCGTAAAGACAGGTCGTCAGGTGGCAGGAACTGGCTGTGCAGCGGTGCGGCGGCGAGTGGCAGGCTGACTGCCAGCAGGAGGGGAAGAATCGCACGCATGTGAGGCTCCTTGTATGAAGGAGCACTCTAGCATGCCGTGTGCAGGCACTATCAATCGAACTGCGCGCGCATCCAGGCCTGGTACTCGGCGACACCCTCTTCGCCTTCACGCGGCGCCCAGTGCGCATGCTCGCCCTCGCCCACTGGCCGATAAGGCCCGGCCTTGCATTCGAACAGCATGCTGTCTGGCTCCAGCACCACCAACCCATGGTAGGTGCCCGGTGGCAGGTCCACGCCCAGGCAGTCGCCGCCCGCCTGCAGCACCCGCCTGGTGGTTACCACACCTTGCTCATCGAAGATCAGCAGGCCCAGGCGGCCCTTGAGCACGATCAGGGCTTCAGCCTTGTCGTCGCTCAGGTGGCGGTGCGGCGGAATATAGGTATTTGGCTGCAGCCCCACCGCCATGCGGTGGCAAGGCTCTTCCATCTCATGGAAGGTGTGATGCTGCCGCCCGCGCGGGTTGGCGGCAGCCTTTTCGGCCAGCCTGGCGAACAGCGATTGGTCGATGAACGCAGGCTGGCGCACGGTCACAGCCCCTTGACGGCGAAGATGCCGTTGGCGTTGCGCCAGTAGCCTTTGTAGTCCATGCCGTAGCCGAAGATGTAGCGGTCGACGCACGGCAGGCCCACGTAGTTGGCCTTGAGGTCCGGGCTGGCCTTGCGGTCGTGGTCCTTGTCGATCAGTACCGCAGTGTGCACCGAGCGCGCGCCGGCATGCTTGCAGAACTCGATGATGGCGCTGAGGGTGTGGCCTTCGTCGAGGATGTCATCGACGATCAGCACGTCACGGTCGATGAACGACACTTCCGGTTTGGCCTTCCAGAACAGCTCACCGCCGCTGGTCTGGTTGCGGTAGCGGGTGGCGTGCAGGTACGAAGCTTCCAGCGGGAACTGCAGGTGGGTGAGCAGTTTGCCGGCGAAGATCAGGCCGCCGTTCATCACGCAGAACACCACCGGGTTCTTGTCGTGCAGGTCTTTGCAGATCTGCTCGCCGACGTTGGCGATGGCCGCTTCGACTTCGGCTTCGTTGTACAGGCAGTCAGCTTCACGCATGACTTGACGGATATGCTCGAGATCGGCGGACATGGCGCTCTCCGGGGGGTGCATTTTGGAAAAGCGGGCAAAGGTACGCATCCGCTCGTCACAGATCAAGCATTTATGGACTAACGTCCAGAATGACCAGACGACAGCACAGGCTGAATAGATTAATCTAGCGCGGTTTTTTTGCCCGCCTTTCGGAGCCCCCCTATGCCCACTCGTGAGATCCGCCATCCGCTGATCCGCCACAAGCTCGGCCTGATGCGCCGTGCCGATATCAGCACCAAGAATTTTCGCGAACTCGCCCAGGAAGTCGGCGCGCTCCTGACCTACGAAGCCACCCAGGACCTGCCACTCGAAACCTACGAGATCGACGGCTGGTGTGGCAAGGTTCAAGTTGAAAAAATCGCCGGCAAGAAAATCACCGTGGTGCCTATCCTGCGCGCCGGCATCGGCATGCTCGACGGCGTGCTCAGCCTGATTCCGGGCGCCAAGGTGAGCGCCGTCGGCGTTGCCCGCAACGAAGAAACCCTGGAAGCCCACACCTACCTGGAAAAACTCGCGCCAGATATCAACCAGCGCCTGGCCCTGATCATCGACCCGATGCTGGCCACCGGCGGCTCGATGGTCGCCACCATCGACCTGCTGAAAAAGGCCGGCTGCAAAGAGATCCGCGCCATGGTGCTGGTTGCCGCGCCAGAAGGCATCGAAGTGGTGGAAAAAGCCCACCCGGATGTGCAGATCTACACCGCCTCGATCGACCAGCGTCTGAACGAACACGGCTACATCGTGCCGGGCCTGGGCGATGCCGGTGACAAGATCTTCGGCACCAAGCAAAAGGACGCCTGACCATGCAGGACGGCTTCAACGACCCGCTCTGGCGCCAGGTCGTTTCGGGCGCGCAGATGCTCTTCGTGGCATTCGGCGCGCTGGTGCTGATGCCATTGATCACCGGCCTCGACCCGAACGTCGCGCTGTTCACCGCCGGCATCGGCACCCTGCTGTTCCAGCTGGTCACCGGCCGCCAGGTACCGGTGTTCCTGGCCTCCAGCTTTGCCTTCATCACCCCGATCATCCTCGCCAAGGGCCAGTTCGGCCTGGCCGAGACCATGGGCGGCGTGATGGCCGCAGGCTTCGTGTACACCTTCATGGGCCTGATGGTAAAAATCAAAGGCACCGGGTTCATCGACCGCATGCTGCCGCCGGTGGTGATCGGCCCGGTGATCATCTCCATTGGCTTGGCCATGGCACCGATTGCTGCCAACATGGCAATGGGCAAGGCCGGTGATGGCAGCGTGCTGCTGCCGTACAAGACCGCCATGATGATCTCGATGCCGGCGCTGCTCACTACGCTGATCGTCGCCGTGTTCGGTAAAGGCATCTTCCGCCTGGTGCCGATCATTGCAGGCGTGCTGGTAGGCTTTGCCCTGTCGTTCGCCTTTGGCGTGGTCGATACTGCCAAGATCGCTGCTGCGCCGTGGCTGGAGATTCCCAACTTCACCGCACCGGCGTTCAACTGGCAGGCCATCCTGTTCATCGTTCCGGTAGCCCTGGCTCCGGCGATCGAGCACATTGGCGGGGTGATCGCGGTGGGCAGCGTGACAGGCCGCGACTACCTGAAAAAGCCTGGCCTGCACCGCACCCTGCTGGGTGACGGCCTGGCCACTACCGCAGCCGGCCTGTTCGGTGGCCCGCCCAACACCACCTACGCCGAAGTGACCGGTGCGGTGATGCTGACCAAGAACTACAACCCGAAGATCATGACCTGGGCGGCGGTCTTCGCCATCACCCTGGCATTTATCGGCAAGTTCGGCGCGCTGCTGCAGAGCATCCCGGTGCCGGTGATGGGCGGCATTCTGTGCCTGCTGTTCGGCTCGATCGCGGCAGTGGGCATGAACACCATGATCCGCCACAAGATCGACCTGGCCGAAGCGCGCAACCTGGTGATCGTGTCGGTCACCTTGGTGTTCGGTATCGGCGGCGTGCTGATCGGCAGCGGTGACGGCCCGGATGACTGGGGCCTGAAAGGCATCGCCCTGTGCGCCATCGTGGCGATTGCCCTGAACCTGATCTTGCCGGGCAATGATGGCTGGAAGCACAAGAAGCTGGATGATCAGTTGCCTTGATCCAGCTTTAACCTGAACCGGCCTCTTCGCGGGCAAACCCGCGAAGAGGCCGGTTCAGGCAACCATCAAATCAGGCCTTTTCGCACATCTGCGCCAACACCCTCACCCACTCGGGGTGATCATTCAGGCACGGCACCAGCACCAGCTCCCGCCCGCCGGCCTCGACAAACTGTTCGCTGCCACGCATGCCGATCTCTTCCAGCGTCTCGATGCAATCGGCCACGAATGCCGGGCACATCACCAACAACTTCTTCACCCCTGCCTTGCCCAGCTCATCCAGCCGCGCTTCGGTATAGGGCTCGATCCACTTGGCCCGCCCCAGCCGCGACTGGAACGACACCGACCACTTGCCATCCGGTATGCCCATCTTCTGCGCAAAGGCCTTGGCCGTGGCCAGGCACTGCCCGCGGTAGCACACCGCACGCATCTCGGCGCTGGCATCCTTGCAGCAGTCGGCTGCCTGGAAATCGTGTTTGCCGGTCGGGTCCAGCTTCTTCAGGTGCCGCTCCGGCAAGCCGTGGAAGCTCAGCAACAGGTGGTCGTAATCCTGCTCCAGGTACGGCCGCGCGCTGGCGACCAGCGCCTCGATGTAGTCCGGATGCTCGTAGAACGGTTGCAGCACACGCATCTGCAACGGCAACTGACGCTCGTTGACCGTCTGCCTGGCCAGCTCGACCACAGTGGTCACCGTGCTGTCGGCGAACTGTGGATAAAGCGGTGCCAAGGTCACCTTGCGTACACCCTGGGCCGCCAGGCGCTCCAGCACGTCAGGCAGGGCCGGCTGGCCATAGCGCATGGCAATTTCCACCGGGCCGTGGGGCCAGTGTTCGACCATGGCGGCCTGCAGACGACGGGTCAGCACCACCAGCGGCGAACCCTCCTCCCACCAGATCGAGCCATAGGCATGTGCCGACTGCTCCGGGCGCTTGACCAGGATCAGCGACACCAGCAGCCGCCGCACCGGCCAGGGCAGGTCGATCACGTACGGGTCCATGAGGAACTGGTTGAGGTATCGGCGTACATCGGCCACCGATGTGGAGGCCGGGGAACCCAAGTTGACCAGCAGCAGGGCGTGATCGGTCATGCAGCGTCCTATGTCAGAGGCGGCTGGACAAGTTGTCCAGGGCCGATTGCAGATCGTTGAAGCGGAAGGTGAAGCCAGCCGCCAACAAGCGTACCGGGCGTGCCCGCTGGCCACCCAGCAGCAAGGTCGACAGCTCGCCCAGTCCAGCCTTGAGCAGCAGTGCCGGCACCGGCAGCAACGCCGGCCGATGCAGGGTGCGCCCCAGACGCCTGGCGAACTCGCGGTTGCGCACCGGCTCCGGGGCGCAGGCATTATAAGGACCGCTGGCATCCTTGTGCTGCAAGAGAAAATCAATCAGGGCGACCTGGTCGTCTATATGGACCCACGGCATCCACTGCCGACCATCGCCCAAAGGCCCGCCCAGCCCTAGCTTGAAGGGCACGCGCAGACGCGACAAAAAGCCGCCATCGCTGGCCAGCACCAGCCCGGTTCGCACCAGCACCACGCGGATGCCCTGTGCCTGGGAACGCAGGGCCGTTTCCTCCCAGGCAATACACAACTGGCTGGCAAAATCTTCGCGCACCGGCGGTGATGCCTCGGTCAGCTCGCGCTCACCACCATCACCGTACCAACCGACCGCAGAGCCGGAGATCAGCACGTCTGGTCGCTGCTCGCGGGTACCCAGCCAGCTCAGCAACTGCTCGGTCAGGGTAACGCGGCTGGCCCACAGCAGGTTACGCCGGGCTGCCGTCCAAGGCCGGTCGGCAATCGGCGCGCCGGCCAGGTTGACCACCGCATCCAGGTGATCGTCCGCTTCCAGTTGCTCCAGGCGGGCAATGCCACGCACACCACTGCCACACATTTTCGGCACTTGCTCAGGTCGCCGGCTCCACACCGTCAGGCGATGGCCTTGGCCAAGCCAGTGCTGGCAGAGGTGCCTGCCTATCAACCCGGTGCCGCCTGTCAGCAATATATGCATGGCTGTGTCCTCGCAGAATGCGGCGGTGGTCTATTTTTAACATCAAGGCACTTTTTTGACCCGACGCTCTCGGATAAACATAGGCCAACCTGCCCGCCAAAGCGGAATAACCTTATACAGAAATTCTGGATTGTACAGGTTTGCCTGACAGCGTAGTCTGCTTACAGCAAGGTTTGAAGAGGCCATCATGACAGTACCTATCGCCATCATCGGGGCCGGTATCGCCGGCTTGTCAGCTGCCCAGGCCTTGCAGAAGGCGGGGCAATCCGTGCATTTGTTCGACAAAGGCCACGGCAGTGGCGGTCGCATGGCCAGCAAGCGCAGCGAAGCCGGCGCGCTCGACCTCGGCGCGCAGTACTTCACTGCCCGTGACCGGCGTTTCGTCGAGCAGGTACAACAGTGGGTTGCCGCTGGCTGGGCCGAGCAGTGGAAGCCGCAGCTGTACAACTACCGTGACGGCGAACTCACCCCCTCCCCCGACGAGCAGACGCGCTGGGTGGGCGTGCCCCGCATGAGCGCCATCACCCGTGGCCTGCTCAAGGATGTGACGGTGAACTTCGGCTGCCGCATCGCCGAGGTGTTCCGCGGCAAACAGTACTGGCACCTGCAGGACACCGAAGGCTGCAGCCATGGCCCCTACAGCCGCGTGGTGATCGCGGTACCGGCACCGCAGGCTACGCCGCTGCTGGCTGCCACACCAAAACTGGCTGCCGTGGCCGCTGGCGTGCAGATGGAGCCCACCTGGGCCGTCGCCCTCGCCTTCCAGGCGCCGCTGGATACGCCGATGCAAGGCTGTTTCGTGCAAGACAACCCGCTCGACTGGCTGGCCCGCAACCGCAGCAAACCCGGCCGTGACGAGCAACTCGACACCTGGGTGCTGCACGCCACGTCTGACTGGAGCCGGCAACACATCGACCTGCCCAAGGAAGAAGTGATCGAACAGCTGTGGGGCGAGTTCGCCGAGCTGGTCGGCTGCGTGGTGCCCGCACCTACCTTCGCCCTGGCCCACCGCTGGCTCTATGCACGCCCCAGCAGCAACCACGAATGGGGCGCACTGGCCGATGCCGACCAGGGCTTGTACGCATGCGGCGACTGGTGCCTTTCCGGCCGCGTCGAGGGCGCCTGGCTCAGCGGCCAGGAAGCGGCACGGCGACTGCTCGAACACCTGGAATGATGTAGCGCTATACAAAAATAATGGTTTGCATAACTTCAGTGCTGTGCTGGAATAAACCTGTACAAATTTTTTGTCATGTACAGGTTTACCGGAGGCAGCCATGCACGACCCTTCCACCCACAGCAAGCCGCGTATCGCCATCAGCGCCTGCCTGACGGGTCAAAGCGTGCGCTATAACGGCGGCCACAAGGCCTCCGACCTGTGCCTTACTCAGCTGGAACAACATTTCGACTGGCAGCCGGTGTGCCCGGAAGTGGCAATCGGCCTTGGCGTTCCGCGTGACCCTATCCGCCTGGTAGGCAACCCCGAACATCCTGAAGTGGTCGGCACCCGTAACCCCGGCATGGACCTGACCGGCCCGCTGCGCACGTATGGCGAACAAATGGCCGACGAGCTCGACGACATCTGCGGCTACATCTTCATGCAGAAATCACCGTCTTGCGGGCTGGAACGGGTCAAGGTCTATCAGGACAACGGCCACCCGGCCTTCCAGGGAGGACGCGGCGTCTATGCGCAGGCGTTCTGTATGAAACGCCCGGACCTACCCGTGGAAGAAGAAGGCCGCCTGCACGACGCCGTGCTGCGAGAGAACTTCATCAGCCGCGTGTATGCCTACGCCGACTGGCAGCGCCTGCTGGCCGAGGGCCTTAGCCGTGGCGCGCTGGTGCGCTTCCATTCGCGTTACAAATACCTGGTGATGGCCAACAACCCCCAGGCCTACCGCACCCTCGGGCGCCTGCTCGGTAGCATGAGCCGCGATGACGACCCGCAAAGCATCGGCCCGCGCTACTTCAGCCAACTGATGCAGGCCCTGCGCCGCTGCGCCAGCCGCGGAACCCACAGCAATGTGCTGCAGCATCTCTGCGGCTATTTCAAGGACAGCCTGACGCAACAGGACAAAGCCGAACTGCAGACGGTCATCGGCCAGTATCAAAAAGGCGTGGTACCGCTGGTGGTGCCACTGACCCTGCTCAAGCACCATTTACGCAACCACCCTGACCCCTACCTGCAGCAGCAAGCGTACCTGCAGCCGCACCCCGAAAACCTGGGCCTGCGCAATGCCGTCTGAAACCTTGTTGCCCATCGGTGAGCTGGCCCGCCGCACCGGCGTCAACCCGGTCACCCTGCGCGCCTGGGAGCGCCGATATGGCCTGCTCAAGCCACAGCGCACCGCAAAAGGGCACCGCCTGTACCCGCTGGAACAGGTCGAACGGGTCGAGGCCATCCTTGCCTGGCTGCAGCGGGGGGCCTCGGTCGGGCAGGTGCGCGAGCTGCTCGACAAACCCTCCAGCACTGCGCCCAAAGGCGACTGGCAGGCCCGGCAGCTCCAGCTGATCGAGGCTATCGCCAACCTGTCACAGCGCGCCCTTGACCACCAGCTCAACCAGGCAATGGCGCTGTACCCTGCCGTTACCCTGTGCGAACAATTGCTACTGCCACTGCTCGACCTGCTCGACCTGCGCTGGCGCAATTACTTCAACGCGCAACTGGAGCAGGTGTTTTTTCACAGCTGGTTACGCAGCAAGCTCGGCGCCCGCGTGTACCACGACAACCAGTTGCTGCAGGGCCCGGCCGTATTGCTGGTGGAAGACGGTGAACGTGCTTTCAGCCCCGGTTTATGGCTATGCGCCTGGTTGCTCACCAGCAACGGTTTCCCGGTAGAGGTGCTGGAGCACCCGGTCACCGGCCCACACCTGCAACGTGCCGTAAGCACGCTTGCCCCGCGTGCCGTGCTTCTGCACCTGGGGCCACGCTTTGATGGCAAGGCACTGCAACGCGCCCTGCACAACCTGCCCGTGAAAACCTTGGCCGGTGGTGCGACGGTGGTACTGCATGAAGCGCAGCTGCGTGCCCTCGAGCTGCCAGACCTCGCCCTGTTCGACACCCCTCAGGCGGCATTGCGCTTGCTTCAAGCCCATGACCGCCAGCCTGAAGAGACGCCTGCCCCATGCATTTGACCTGGCTGCGCAGTGACCTGCGCATCGATGACAACACTGCGCTCAGCGCCGCCAGTGAACGCGGCCCGACCATCGCCCTGTGGCTGGTCAGCCCCGGTCAGTGGCTGGCCCACGACGACGCCGCCTGCAAAGTCGACTTCTGGCTGCGCAACCTGCGCGACGTGCGCCAGTCGCTGGAAGGCCTGAATATTCCCCTGCTGATCCGTAGCATCGACACCTGGGACCAGGCACCACAGGCCGTGCTTGAGGTATGCCGCCAGCACCAGGTGGCAAGCGTTCACTGGAATGAAGAGTACGGCATCAACGAACAGCGCCGTGACGATGCCACCCGAGCCCTGCTGGAGAAGTCGGGCATTCAGGCACACAGCCACCTCGACCAGCTGTTCTTCCGCCCGGGCACAGTCCTCACTCGCAGCGGTGATTACTTCCAGGTTTTCAGCCAGTTCAAAAAAACCTGTCTGGAGCACCTGCACCGCAGCCTGCCAGCCATGGCTCACCGGGTTAAACAGCAAGCGCCCCTGCAGATCCAGAGCGACCCGATTCCGCAGCATGTGGAGGGTTTTGAAAAGCCCGAGCGCGCCCTGCAAGCACATTGGCCGGCAGGTGAAGCCGAAGCGCAGGGGCGGTTGTCTCGCTTTCTCGATGAAACCATTGATGACTACCAGCAGCTGCGTGACCTGCCAGCCAAACCCGGCACCAGCCAGCTTTCGGCCTACCTGGCCGCAGGGGTGATCTCGCCGCGCCAGTGCCTGCACGGTGCCCTGGCCAGCAACCGGGGCGAGTTCGACAGCGGCAGCACCGGCGTGCAAACCTGGATCAACGAGCTGCTGTGGCGCGAGTTCTACAAGCATATCCTGACCGGTTACCCACAGGTCTCGCGCCACCGCGCCTTCCGCGCGCAAACCGAAGCGCTGCCTTGGCGCGATGCACCGGCAGATCTGGAAGCCTGGGAACAGGGCCGCACCGGTTTCCCGATCATCGACGCCGCCATGCGCCAGTTGTTGCACACCGGGTGGATGCATAACCGCCTGCGCATGGTGGTGGCCATGTTCCTCAGCAAGAACCTGCTGATCGACTGGCGCAAGGGCGAGCGCCACTTCATGCGCCACCTGATAGACGGTGACCTGGCCGCGAACAACGGCGGCTGGCAGTGGAGCGCGTCTACCGGCACCGATGCAGTGCCCTACTTCCGTATCTTCAACCCGATTTCGCAGTCGCAGCGTTTCGACCCGCAGGGGCGGTTCATTCGGCACTGGCTGCCGGAATTACGTGACCTCGACGATAAAACCATCCATGAACCCGTGAAATTCAGGGATCTTTTTGATAATAATTTGTATCACTGTCCAATGGTGAATCTCAGTAGCAGTCGCCAGCGTGCACTGGAAGCCTTCAAGGGGCTACCACGTCGGCAGAATTAGAGGGCACAACGTCTTGATTAACTCACGCAGTTTTTGGGTTACAGGCGCCAGCAACGGATTAGGTCTGGCTTTGGTGGAACGCTTGCTCGAACAGGGCCATCGCGTTGCCGCCAGTGCTAAGGAAAGCGATGAATTGAACGCCTTGGCGGCACAGCATGGGCGGCGCTTCTTGCGCCTGCCCTGGCAGTTGCATGCCGATGGGCAAGCGGCGGATGCGTGCCGGCAGATATGCCATGCCTGGTGCACGTTGGATGGCCTGATCCTCAACGCCGCTACCAGCGACTACCTGGATGCCCCTCTGGCGGGCAGCGATGTGTTCGAGGCGATTGTCACCAGCAACCAGGTGGCGGGTGAACATAGCCTTGCCAATGCGCTGCCTTTGCTGTTGAAAGGTGAATCACCGCAGGTGATGGCCGTTTTCAACCGCTATTCGGCGCTGCAGCTGTACGCACCAACCCAGGTGAGCGCCGGCTGGAACAACATGCCGCAATGGATACGTGAACAGCGCAAGACGCTGAAAGGCCAAGGGGTAGACGTTACGGTGGTCAGCCCCCAATCGCTAAAGACACCCGTGACACCGGCGCAAGCGATACCGGAGGAATGGACGCCGCAGCGTGCGGCTGAAGAACTGCTGCGGCGGTGGCCACAGAGAGAGCCAGAGTTGGTGCTGGAAACACTTGATCTGAGCAGTCTATGGCCGCTGCCACGCAGCTAGTCGGCTAACGTGCGGCCTACAGCGCCATACGGTAATGCAGGCTATAACTCTCTACTCCATCGTTGGGCTCTTTGATGCCCGCGTTGGAGTAGTGAATGGCCCGTACGCCGATCTCATGCCCGCCGGCAAAGCGCAAGCCAAAGCCGATGCGGTCTTCGAACTGGAATGCCGAGCCCAGCTCGTTGCTTTCCAGCTCGGTGCTGGAGAACGCTGCAACACCGATTCCCGCCTCGATGTAAGGCTTCACCGACTCCCCGGCAAACTCATAGACGAACACTGGCGCAAACGACAGGCTATGGTTGCTTGCCGTCTTGTCGCCATCCCAGTAGGTGTATGCCCCATCCCAATAGCCGGTCAGGCGACCCACACTGGTCTGCCACCAGCTCGCGTCCCAGTTCGATTGCAGCCCCAGCCGGTAGACCATGGTCGAATCGCCGGTCTGCCCCACCGAAAAAGAAACGTCCGCAGCTTGCGCCGCCAGTACTTGCCCCAGGGTAAAGGCAGCAGTCGCCACCAAGCCGAGCAGCTTTTTCATGAGCAACATCCTTCTTTGCTGTTATTAGTGTCCGCCTCATGTCAGGCAAAGCGGTAGAAAGCGGCAGTGGAACGATAGTTCAGCTGGTTTTCACGTTTTTTTCACAGCACAAAGCTTTGCACACTGCCGGACTTATGCCACAGCAAAGGTAGGATTTTTCTGAGAGATTGCGGATCGGCACTGGTCCAGAAGCGGGTATCCCGGGCCGGCCCGTCGGCCAGCAGGTCATTCGCGCCCAGCAGCCGCTGCAACTGGCGCGCCACCGCGGCGCCGGTGTCGATGATGGCCACATCGGCTGGCACCATGCCGGCCAGCAACGGGCGCAGGAAGGGGTAATGGGTGCAGCCCAGGATCAGCGTGTCGCAGCCAGCGGCCAGCAACGGCTGCACATAACCTTGCAACAACTGGCGCATTGCCGGGCTGGCCAGGTCGCCGGCCTCGATCAACTCGACCAGCCCCGGGCAAGGTTGGGTGATGACCTGTACGTCATTGGCAAAACGGTCGAGCAAGGCGGCGAACTTGGCGCTTTGCAGGGTACCGGTAGTGGCCAGCACACCGACCACGCCCGAGCGCGTGGCGGCGGCAGCGGGCTTCACCGCCGGCTCCATGCCCACCAACGGCCAGGTCGGGTACAACTCGCGCAGGTCGGCCACCGCCGCCACCGTGGCGGTATTGCAGGCCAGTACCATGGCCTTGGCGCCCTGTTCATGGAAGAACGCAGCAATGCGCCGTAGACGCTCACGGATATAATCTGGCGACTTCTCGCCGTAGGGTATGTGGCCGCAATCGCCCACGTACAGCAGCGTCTCGTTGGGCAGCAGCCGCTGGATCTCGGCGAGCACCGACAAGCCGCCGACCCCGGAGTCCATTACGCCGATCGGCGCCGAACGCTCAGCCATCGCGCTTGCCGCAGACTGCACAGGCCGGGTCGCGCTTGACCCGCAATTCGCGGATGCGCGTGCCGAGAGCATCGATCAACAACAGGCGGCCGACCAGCGGCTCGCCGAACCCGGCCAGCAGCTTCATCGCTTCCAGCGCCTGCAAGCTGCCCACCAGCCCCACCAGTGGGCCGATCACACCGGCTTCGCTGCACGTCAGCTCGGCTTCGCTGCCATGCCCGTACAGGCAGTGGTAGCAAGGGCTGTAGTCACGTCGTGGGTCGAACACCGACAACTGCCCTTCCAGGCGGATCGCCGCGCCGCTGACCAGTGGCTTGCCAGCCGCGACACACGCGGCGTTTACCGCCTCGCGGGTACCGAAGTTGTCGGAGCAATCCAGTACCAGGTCGACCGCCGCCACGGCGGCAGCGAGCGAGTCCTCGTCCAGTGCCTGGCGGTGGGCAACCAGGCTGATTTCCGGGTTGATCGCCTCCAGGCGCTGCAAGGCCGAGTCGACCTTGCTCATGCCCACGCTGGCGCTGTCGTGGATGACCTGGCGCTGAAGGTTGGTGAGGTCGACGGTATCGAAATCAGCCAGGTGCAGTTCACCGACCCCAGCGGCGGCCAGGTACAACGCAACCGGTGAGCCCAGGCCACCGAGCCCGACGATCAGCGCCTTGCTCTGCTTGAGCCGCAACTGGCCATCGATGTCGATCTGGGCCAGCAGCACCTGCCGGCTGTAACGCAACAGTTCCTCATCACTCAGCATGGCAGGCGCCCCAGGGTAATGCGTTCATGGCCGCCCAGGTCCGTGCGGCTGGCAACCTCGATAAAACCGTGTTCCGCCAGCAAGGCGCATACCGCTGCTGCCTGATCGTAGCCATGCTCCAGCAACAACCAGCCCCCCGGCAACAGGTGCACAGGGGCCTGGGCGGCGATCACGCGCAGGTCGTCCAGGCCATCGACGCCAGCGACCAGCGCACTGCTGGGCTCGAAGCGCACGTCACCGGCCACCAGATGCGGATCTGCAGCTGCGATGTAAGGCGGGTTACTGACAATCAGGTCAAAACGCTCGCCGACCAGGCTATCGAACCAATGGCTTACCCGCACCTGGGCATTAGCCAGGCCCAGGCGCTGGCGGTTGCGCTCAGCCAGGGCAGCGGCCTCTTCTACCCGGTCAACCGCAGTCACCTGCCAGGCCGGGCGATCGCTGGCCAAGGCCAGGGCAATCGCGCCCGTACCGGTGCCCAGGTCCAGCACCCTGGCTGGCGAGGCGGGTTGCAGTTCGAGGGCCGTCTCGACCAACAGCTCGGTGTCTGGCCGCGGGATCAGGGTATGCGGCGCCACTTCCAGGTCGATTGTCCAGAAGCCCTGCTGCCCGAGGATATAAGCGACCGGCTCGCCGCCACGGCGGCGCTGCAGGTAACCCGCGTAAGTCTCGGCATCTTCGCTGCTGACGATACGCTCAGGCCAGGTGTGCAGGTAGCTGCGCGACTTGCCGATGGCAGCCGCCAACAGCAGTTCGGCATCCAGCCGTTCGGTGGGCGATTCGGGCAACTGCGCGTTGCGCAGCAGGCTGGCGATGATGGTCATCAATCCCCCAGGGCGGCCAGTTGATCGGCCTGGTATTCGGCCAGTAGCGGTTCGATCACCGCCTCTACGCCACCACTGAGGATGTCGTCCAGCGAGTACAGGGTCAGGTTGATGCGGTGGTCGGTCACCCGGCCCTGTGGATAATTGTACGTGCGGATGCGCTCGGAGCGGTCGCCAGAGCCCACCAGCAGCTTGCGCTCGCTGGCGATGGCATTCTGTGCTGCGCTGGTCTGCATGTCGTTGAGCTTGGCCGACAGCCAGGACATGGCGCGAGCCCGGTTCTTGTGCTGCGAACGCTCTTCCTGGCATTCGACCACGATGCCGGTAGGCAAGTGAGTGATACGGATGGCCGAGTCGGTCTTGTTCACGTGCTGGCCACCGGCGCCGGATGCACGGTAGGTGTCCACGCGCAGGTCGGCCGGGTTGATTTCGATGGCGGCCTGTTCGTCCGGCTCGGGCAGCACCGCCACCGTGCATGCGGAGGTGTGCACACGGCCCTGGGATTCGGTCTCGGGTACGCGCTGGACGCGGTGAGCACCCGACTCGAACTTGAGCTTGCCGTAAACGTTTTCACCCTCGACACGGGCGATGATTTCCTTGTAGCCGCCGTGCTCGCCTTCGTTCTCGGACAGAATCTCCAGGCGCCAGCCACGCTTTTCAGCGTAGCGCGAGTACATGCGGAACAAGTCGCCAGAGAAGATCGCCGCCTCGTCGCCACCGGTGCCGGCGCGGATTTCGAGGAACACGTTGCGACCGTCGTTAGGGTCTTTGGGCAACAGCATGCGTTGCAGCTGCGCCTCCAGCGTCAACAGTTGCTCCTTGGCTTCACGCACTTCTTCCACGGCCATTTCGCGCAGGTCCGGGTCACTGTCCTTGAGCAGCGCCTGGGCGCCTTCGAGGTCGTCCTGCACTTTGCGCCACTCTTTATAAGCAGCGTAGACCGGCTCGACCTCGGCGTACTCACGGGAATACGCGCGAAAGCGTGTCTGGTCGGAAATGACCTCGGCGTCACCGAGCAGGGCGGTGAGTTCTTCGAAGCGGTCCTGGAGGATTTCCAGTTTGTTCAGCAGCGACGCTTTCATTGCGGGGATTTGTCCGTGGAGCCCTCGTTGAGGGCAAAGAGTTCCTGGGCCATGGCCAGCGCATCGAGGCGGCCCTCGGCCGAGAGCTTTTTCAACTGCACGCTGGGCGCATGCAGGAGTTTGTTGGTCAGGCCCCGGGCCAGTTGGGCCAGCACGTCTTCGGGGTTGCCGCCGTTCGCCAGCAGGCGCTGGGCTTTTTGCAGTTCTTCGTCGCGCAGGCGCTCGCTTTGCTGGCGATAGGCCTTGAGCACATCCACCGCAGCCAGTTCACGCAGGCGCAGCATGAAGTCTTCGGCGCCCACCGACACCAGCTCTTCGGCAGCCTGGGCAGCGCCCTGGCGGCTCTTGAGGTTTTCCGCCACCACGTCGTGCAGGTCATCGACAGTGTACAGGTAGACATCGTCCAGTTCGCCGACTTCAGGTTCGATGTCACGCGGTACGGCGATGTCGACCATGAAGATCGGCTTGTGCCGGCGCTGCTTAAGCGCACTCTCGACCGCGCCTTTGCCCAGGATCGGCAACTGGCTGGCGGTGGAGCTGATGACGATGTCGCTGTTGGCCAGCTCCTGGGGGATGTCGGCCAGCAGCACGGCATGCGCACCGAACTGCTCGGCCAGCGTGCTGGCGCGCTCCAGGGTACGGTTGGCCACAACGATACGACGTACGCCCTGCTCGTGCAGGTGGCGGGCGACCAGGGTGATGGTTTCGCCGGCACCGATCAGCAAGGCCTGGCTGCGACCCAGGTCGGCGAAGATCTGTTTGGCCAGGCTGACCGCGGCAAACGCCACTGAAACCGGGTTTTCGCCGATTGCGGTGTCGGTACGCACCTGCTTGGCGGCGCTGAAGGTGGCCTGGAACAGGCGCCCGAGCAACGGGCCGACAGTACCTGCTTCACGCGCCACGGCGTAGGCCGACTTCATCTGGCCGAGAATCTGCGGCTCGCCGAGCACCAGCGAGTCCAGGCCCGAGGCCACGCGCATCATATGCTTCACGGCATCGTGCTCTTCGTGCACGTAGGCGCTGGCGCGCAGTTCGTCGAGGCTGAGGCGGTGATAGTCGGCCAGCCATTGCAACACGGCGTCGGCGGACAGGTGGTCCTGCTCTATATAGAGCTCGCTGCGGTTGCAGGTCGACAGGATCGCCGCTTCGCGGCTGGATGTCAGTCGGCAGAGCTGCTGCAGGGCGTCTACCAGCTGCTCTGGGGTAAACGCCACGCGCTCGCGTACGTCTACCGAGGCAGTCTTATGGTTGATACCAAGTGCAAGAAAGGCCATGCAAGGTCGCTGGTTGTGACGGGAAGCCGATAATTGTCCTCTTTCGCAGGTTTTTGGACAACCACCGTTCGCTATTGTCGTAATGGCCACACTTGATCGGAACCCGCACTGCCCTGCCATGGTCGCAGTTAGCCGAATGCTTCGCAGGTGGGTTTGCCACCGCGCTTGTGTCATCATGCTCCGACCGCCGGTGAGTCCTTCTAAAGCCTTCTATGAACAAACCATACGCATTGCTGCTTGCCTTCGCCCTGCTCCAGGGCTGCCAGAGCCTGGCCCCGCAAAAGGCCGAGCCTCCCGTCGCCGAGGCCGCAAAGAGCGAGGCCCAAAAGCCCGTGGTGTATGGCTCGTTCAAGCAGGACACACTCTATAGCCTGCTGGTCGCAGAGCTGGCCGGCCAGCGCAACCGCTTCGATATCGCCTTGGCCAACTACACCGACCAGGCCGCCAAAACCCAGGACCCCGGGGTTTCCGAGCGGGCCTATCGCATCGCCGAATACCTCGGCGCCGACGAGCCATCGCTGGAAAACGCCCTGGTCTGGGCCCGCAACGACCCGCAAAACCTCGACGCCCAACGCGCCGCCGCCATCCAGCTGGCCCGCGCCGGCCGCTATGACGACGCCATGGCCTATATGGAAAAGGTGCTGCAGGGCCAAGGCGACACCCACTTCGACTTCCTCGCCCTGTCTGCCGCCGAAACCGACCAGAGCACCCGCGATGGCCTGCTGCAAAGCTTCGAGCGCCTGCTGGTGAAATACCCGAACAACGGCCAGCTGGTGTTCGGCAAAGCGCTACTGCTGAATCAGGACGGCAAGGCCGAAGAGGCACTGGAGCTGCTTGAGTCGCACCCGGCGCAAAACGGCGAAATCGCTCCGATCCTGCTGCGTGCCCGATTGCTGCAGGCCCTGGACCGTGGCCCGGAAGCCCTGCCACTGCTGCGCGGCGCTATCCGCGACAACCCGGATGACAAGCGCCTGCGCCTGACCTACGCCCGCACCCTGGTCGAGCAAGACCGCATCGCCGATGCCAAGGGCGAGTTCCTCAGCCTGGTCCAGCAGTACCCCGACGATGACGAACTTCGTTACTCCCTGGCGCTGGTGTGCCTGGAGAACAAGGACTGGGATGAAGCCGAAGGCTACCTGCAGGAACTGATCGAGCGTGACAGCAACGTCGACGCCGCGCACCTGAACCTGGGCCGCATCCGGGAAGAGCGCCACGACCCCGCAGGCGCCCTGCGCGAATACGCACTGGTCGGCCCTGGCCCCGATTACCTGCCAGCGCAACTGCGCCAGGCCGACATCCTGATTGCCAACGGCCGAGGCACCGACGCCTCGCGCCTGCTCGCCGAAGCCCGCGAAGCCCAGCCGGACCTCGCCATCCAGCTGTACCTGATCGAGTCGGAAAGCTACAGCAACAACAACAAGGACGCCCAGGCCAACCAGGTGCTTCAACAAGCCATCCAACGGTACCCGGACGACCTCAACCTGCTGTACACCCGCGCCATGCTGGCCGAAAAACGCGACGACCTGGCACAGATGGAAAAAGACCTGCGCGCCATCATCACCCGCGAGCCAGAAAATGCCATGGCCCTGAACGCCCTGGGTTACACCCTGGCCGACCGCACTACCCGCTACGGCGAAGCCAAGGCGCTGATCGACAAGGCCCACCAGTTGACCCCGGACGACCCGGCAGTGCTCGACAGCCTGGGTTGGGTCAACTATCGCCTGGGTAACCTCGACGAGGCCGAAACCTACCTGCGTCAGGCCTTTGCCAATTTCCCCGACCATGAAGTGGCCGCCCATCTGGGCGAAGTGCTGTGGGCCAACGGCAAGCGCCGCGAAGCCCGCCAGGTGTGGGCCAAAGGCTTCGAAGCCCAGGCCGACAGCCCCATCCTGCGCAAGACCCTCCTGCGCCTGACCGGATCCGAGACCCTTTAACGCCATGTTCCTGCGCCATTGCATCACCTTCACCCTGATCGCCCTGCTGGCCGGTTGTGCCGGTTTCGGTAGCCGCGAGGCCCTGCAGGGCCACGGCAACCCACAACAGTGGCGCGCCCATAAAGAACAACTGAGCAGCCTTGATGGCTGGCAGATCAACGGCAAGGTCGGCATCCGCGCCCCGCGCGACTCCGGCAGCGGCACGCTGTTCTGGCTGCAGCGCCAGGACTACTACGACATCCGCCTTGCCGGCCCGCTGGGCCGTGGTGCCGCACGCCTGACCGGCCGCCCGGGTGGCGTGGTACTGGAAGTGGCCAACCAGGGCCGTTACGAGGCCACGAGCCCCGAAGCCCTGCTGGAAGAGCAGCTTGGCTGGCAGTTGCCGGTGTCGCACCTGGTCTGGTGGGTACGCGGCCTGCCCGCCCCCGACAGCAAGAGCAAGCTGACCCTGGACGGTGACAGCCGCCTGGCCAGCCTCGACCAGGACGGCTGGCAGGTGCAGTACCTGAGCTACACCGAGCAGAACGGCTACTGGCTGCCCGAGCGCCTGAAACTGCACGGCAAGGACCTGGACGTGACCCTGGTGGTCAAGGACTGGCAGCCACGCCAGCTGGGGCACTGATCACATGCAAACGCTCACCCTGCCCGCCCCGGCCAAGCTCAACCTGTGGCTGCACATCATCGGCCGCCGCCCAGATGGTTACCACGAGCTGGAAACCGTGTTCCAGTTTCTCGAGCATGGCGACGAACTGAGTTTCGCCCTGCGTGACGATGGCGTAATCCGCCTGCACACCGAGATAGAAGCCGTACCGCACGACAGCAACCTGATCGTGCGCGCCGCCCGCAAGCTGCAGGAGCAATCCGGCACCCCGCTCGGCGCCGACATCTGGCTGACCAAAGTACTGCCCATGGGTGGCGGCATCGGTGGTGGCAGCTCGGACGCCGCCACCACCCTGCTGGCCCTGGCCCACCTCTGGCAGCTGGACTGGGACGAAGACCGCCTGGCCGCACTGGGGCTGAGCCTGGGCGCCGACGTACCGGTATTCGTGCGCGGCCATGCAGCGTTCGCCCAGGGCGTGGGCGAACAACTCACCCCGGTAGACCCGGAAGAACCCTGGTATGTCGTACTGGTGCCGCAAGTGTCTGTCAGCACAGTAGAAATTTTTTCACATCCACAGTTGACACGTGATTCACTCCCCCTTAAGATGCGCCCCGTTCCCAAGGGAAACAGTCGAAATGACTGCCAACCGGTGGTAGAGCAGAATTATCCAGAAGTTCGCAATGCGTTGAATTCACTGGGGAAATTCACTGAGGCTCGACTAACCGGCACTGGAAGTTGTGTGTTTGGGGCCTTCCCAAGCAAAGCCGAAGCTGATAAAGTTCTGGCCCTTCTTTCAGCGACCCAAACAGGGTTTGTGGCGAAAGGAAGCAATGTTTCGATGTTGCATCGCAAGCTGCAAAGTCTGGTCAAGAAGTCGAGCGCATAAGCGTTCGCAGCAACAGATACAGGGGCGTCGCCAAGCGGTAAGGCAGCAGGTTTTGATCCTGCCATGCGTTGGTTCGAATCCAGCCGCCCCTGCCATTTTCCTTATACTCATCCAGGTATACCCTCAGCCTTCAGGTACTGCGCGTGTCCAAGATGATGGTCTTTACGGGGAACGCTAACCCCGATCTGGCTCGGCGTGTCGTACGTCAGCTGCATATCCCTCTCGGTGACGTCTCTGTCGGTAAATTCTCCGACGGTGAGATCAGCACTGAGATCAATGAAAATGTTCGCGGTAAAGACGTTTTCATTATTCAGCCGACCTGTGCCCCGACCAACGATAACCTGATGGAACTGGTAGTGATGGCCGACGCCTTCCGCCGCTCCTCAGCATCCCGAATCACCGCCGTGATTCCTTACTTCGGATATGCCCGCCAGGACCGCCGTCCGCGTTCGGCACGTGTAGCCATCAGCGCCAAAGTCGTCGCTGACATGCTCACTGTCGTGGGTATCGACCGTGTTCTCACCGTCGACCTGCACGCTGACCAGATCCAAGGCTTCTTCGATATCCCGGTCGACAACATCTACGGCTCGCCCGTACTGGTCGACGACATCGAAGACCAGCGTTTCGAGAACCTGATGATCGTCTCCCCGGACATCGGTGGTGTCGTGCGTGCACGTGCAGTCGCCAAGTCCCTGGGTGTCGACCTGGGTATCATCGACAAGCGCCGCGAAAAGGCTAACCACTCCGAGGTTATGCACATCATCGGCGACGTCGAAGGGCGCACCTGCATCCTGGTAGACGACATGGTCGACACCGCCGGCACCCTGTGCCACGCGGCCAAAGCCCTGAAAGAACACGGCGCTGCCAAGGTTTATGCCTACTGCACGCACCCTGTCCTGTCGGGCCGCGCGATCGAGAACATCGAGAAGTCGGTACTGGACGAGCTGGTGGTGACCAACACCGTTCCGCTGTCCGCCGCAGCTCAAGCCTGTGACCGTATCCGCCAGCTGGATATCGCACCGGTTGTCGCTGAAGCGGTACGCCGCATCAGCAACGAAGAATCGATCAGCGCGATGTTCCGCTAAGCGGAACGCGTGTTGATATGAAGCGCCCCGCCCCAACATGTGTTGGGGCGGGGCTTTTTTGCCATCCCCGTTGGCGCTGGTCGCAAACGCCCTCGGGGGGCTATTTTGGAGAAGCAAAATGACTGATTTCATCCTGAACGCCCAAGCGCGTACTGACCTGGGGAAAGGTGCGAGCCGCCGCCTGCGTCACTCGCTGAGCATCCCAGCCGTTGTCTACGGTGGCGATAAAGAAGCTCAATCCCTGACCATCCTGGCCAAGGAAATCACCAAGCTGTTCGAAAACGAAGCTGCCTTCAGCCACGTTATCGAGCTGAACGTTGACGGCGTTAAGCAAAACGTCATCATCAAGGCCATGCAGCGCCACCCAGCCAAGCAGTTCATCATGCACGCCGACTTCGTTCGCGTTGTTGCTGGCCAGAAACTGACCGCTGTTGTTCCAGTGCACTTCATCAACGAAGAAGCACCGGTCAAGAAAGGCGGCGAGATCTCCCACGTTGTTTCCGAGATCGAAGTTTCCTGCGAAGCCAAAGACCTGCCTGAGTTCATCGAAGTTGACCTGGCCAACGCCGAAGTCGGCACCATCATCCACCTGTCGGACCTGAAAGCTCCGAAAGGCGTAGAGTTCGTAGCTCTGGCCCACGGTGATGACAAAGCTGTTGCCAACGTTCACGCTCCACGCGTTGCTCCAGAAGCAGAAGGCGCTGCCGAGTAATCTACTCGCACGCCGGCGTTGATCGGGTTACAGTGCCGCGCGCCCTGTAACCCACCAACTCCAAGGAAGAGCCCCTGACGTGACCGCCATCCAGTTGATCGTCGGCCTGGGTAACCCCGGCCCCGAATACGAACAGACCCGGCATAACGCAGGGGCTCTTTTCGTTGAACGCATTGCCAGCGCCCAGCGTGTTTCGCTGACCGCTGACAAGAAATATTTCGGCCTGACGGCTAAGTTCAGCCATCAGGGCAACGACGTTCGTTTGTTGATCCCCACCACCTACATGAACCGTAGCGGCCAGTCCGTGGCGGCCTTGGCCAATTTCTTCCGCATCAAGCCGGAAGCGATCCTGGTGGCGCACGACGAACTCGACCTGCCTCCGGGCGTTGCCAAGCTCAAGCGCGGCGGCGGCCATGGTGGGCATAACGGTCTGCGCGACATCATCGCGCAGCTCGGCAACCAGAACGACTTCCACCGCCTGCGGCTTGGCATCGGCCACCCGGGCGACGCCAAACTGGTCTCCAACTTCGTCCTGGGCCGCGCGCCGCGCGCCGAGCAGGAGAAGCTCGACGCCAGCATCGATTTTGCCCTCGGCGTGCTGCCGGACGTGCTTGCCGGCGACTTCGCCAAGGCGATGCGCGAGCTGCACAGCCAGAAGGCCTGATTTCCTTTAGAGAGGGGAATACCCATGGGTTTCAATTGCGGCATCGTCGGCCTGCCCAACGTCGGCAAGTCCACCCTGTTCAACGCCCTGACCAAGTCTGGCATCGCGGCGGAGAACTTCCCTTTCTGCACCATCGAGCCAAACAGCGGCATCGTGCCGATGCCCGATGCGCGCCTGAATGCGCTGGCTGAAATCGTCAAGCCAAACCGCATCCTGCCAACCACCATGGAGTTCGTCGACATCGCCGGCCTGGTGGCGGGTGCGTCGAAAGGCGAAGGCCTGGGCAACAAGTTCCTCGCCAACATCCGCGAGACCGACGCCATTGCCCACGTGGTGCGCTGCTTCGAAGACGAAAACGTGATCCACGTTTCCAACAGCGTCGACCCCAAGCGTGACATCGAGATCATCGACCTCGAGCTGA
This sequence comes from Pseudomonas sp. RV120224-01b, assembly GCF_003208145.1. NCBI lineage: Bacteria > Pseudomonadati > Pseudomonadota > Gammaproteobacteria > Pseudomonadales > Pseudomonadaceae > Pseudomonas > Pseudomonas sp. RV120224-01b. Next base: position 496,601 of record NZ_QKMQ01000002.1, read on the forward strand.
TCTTCGCCGACCTCGACAGCTGCGAGAAGCAACTGCAGAAGGTTGCCCGCAACGCCAAAGGCGGCGACAAGGAAGCCCTGGCGCAGAAGGCCATCCTCGAACAGCTGATCCCGCACTTCACCGAAGGCAAGCCTGCGCGCAGCCTGATGAAGAACATGAGCGCCGAAGACAAGGCGGTCATCCGCGGCTTCCACCTGCTGACCAGCAAGCCGGTGATGTACATCGCCAACGTGGCGGAAGACGGCTTCGACAACAACCCGCACCTGGACGTGGTCAAGGCCATTGCCGAGGAAGAAGGCGCGGTGGTGGTGCCGGTGTGCAACAAGATCGAAGCGGAAATCGCCGAGCTGGACGACGGCGAAGAAAAGGACATGTTCCTTGAGGCCCTGGGCCTGGAAGAGCCTGGCCTGAACCGCGTGATCCGCGCCGGTTACGAACTGCTTAACCTGCAAACCTACTTCACTGCCGGCGTGCAGGAAGTACGTGCCTGGACCGTACGCGTGGGTGCCACCGCACCACAAGCCGCTGGCGTGATCCACACCGACTTCGAAAAAGGCTTCATCCGCGCTGAAGTGGTGGCCTATGACGACTTCATCCAGTTCAAGGGTGAAGGCGGTGCCAAGGAAGCCGGTAAATGGCGCCTGGAAGGTAAAGACTACATCGTCAAAGACGGCGATGTGATGCACTTCCGCTTCAACGTGTAAGCGGTAGCCTGCTCTGACCACAACCCCCTTTAGGCTTATGCTTCAAGGGGGTTTGTTCATTCTGGGCTTCGCATTTCCTCAAGAGACCTCCTGAGCATCCAGTTTTTCCACTGCTGCGGCAATTAAAGGTGCAACCTCTCGAAGGCCATCCAAATTGATTTTTCCCTCTCGGTACATTGAATACCAAGCACGACGCTGCCTTAGCACTCTCTCATCATCACGCAAGTGAAGACGCCTCAGTGTATCCACTGCTGATCCCCGCCACTCCTCAGGCACCCTCTCAAGCACTACGACAAGCTGCAAGGAAGGCAACAAAATCTCAAACCACCCTTCACGAACCAGATGGGGATCTAAAATCTCGACCGATTTCTTCTTACAACTATTGATCCAGCCTGAGCAAAATCGGTAATTGCTCCATTCGTAGGAAAGCGATTCATCAGCATCAACTGGTAAGAAATGATCTACGGTGCCAACGGGTTCATACATTGCACTATAGCCGCACAGATCGCGGTATCCGTCAGCCAGCATCGGTCTAAAAGGGCTCCAGTAATCTCTGGGCCTCGTTCTAGCTTTACGGCTAACTTTGGGATTATCTTTCAGCCACTGCTCCCCCTTCTTTCGACACGCCGTATCGAACTCAGGTGGCTCGGCTAGGCGTTCTAAATCGATTTCGATCATTCGCCCTCCGAAGGCCGGTGCCGAGGGGCTTGCCTTGTTTCCACCAGCCAGCGAGGCCAAAATTCGTCGTGTCCGGGCAAAACACGCTGCAGCTCCTTATGAATGGCCGCCTGCGATTTAAGCCCTGACGGCAATACGCTCTTATCCCCGCGCATCCAAGCCTCAGCAGCTTCAATTGCAGATTCAGCCTCAACCGAGCGTGCCTGACGTAGGCCAAAGGAGTCAGAGACCAACCAGTTCACAACATCTCCCTGCTTAGCCCATTGCTCCTTGATCACGCTTGCCTGACCGTCACAAAGCTGAATATTGAAAATTGCATCTTTGGACTCATCAAACTCTGGTTCGACAGAGGCCAGTACCAATGGCGAGTGAGTCGCAACGATCAGCTGTACCGGGACCTTCTTGCCCGTTAAAGCTTGCATAACTTTCAACAACGCTGGCACTACGCGGCGCTGCCATTGTGGGTGTAGATGACACTCGATTTCGTCAATAAGGAAGATTATTTCCTTTGCCTGCTTACGCCCGGTTTGCTCACAGGCGAACATGTGTTCACGCCACGTCCAGACCAGCAGATAAGCCAATGCTGCAATACGTCGCATACCCGCAGAAGCGTGAACCAGTGCCACATCTTGCCCATAAGGCATTCGCAGGGATGGGAAATCCTTTACGTCCAATCCCAGTCGCACAGGCTGGCCAGGCTCAAGCTTCTCAGCTCCGGAAGGAGACAAGGTATCCAGTACCTTGATCAGGTCGCCAAAAGCCGGGTCTTGTCCCTTTTGCCACAGCACCCAATCCTGAATTAGACCGTTGCAGTAACGAATGCCTCCCGGCCCCTCAAGGCCATTCCAAACTTGGTCAGGTGTGAAATTAAATGCTCGCGGGCGTTCGCCTGCTTCTTCATCCTGCCAATAATTACGGACAGGATCCCACGCAGAAAAACTGCCATCGACCCCAGCATAAATTACAACGCCGGGAATGGGTGGCCTGCCCTTCTTGGTCGGCCACTGCTGCTCCAAGCGTTTGAAAACACTCGTCTCGTCGAAATCGCCCGGCGTGGACTTACTGTAGGCATAAGCGATGCTACTCCGCTTGGTGCCAACAGGAGGTACAGCCGGAACGCCGCGGGACCAAGTACGTGTCAATGCCCACCAAGCAATGTCTAGCAGGAAGCTCTTTCCTAGGCCGTTATCGCCCGTGATCAGGTTAAGCCGAGCATCAAACTCTACTGGCCCAAATGTCGCTGCGGGCCCTACTCCGCTGAGCGTAAGGCTTTTAAGCATGCATCAATCTCCTGCAGCAAAAAATCATGGCAAGCCCCAGTGTCACATTGGGCATGACTTAGGGAGCAGCCCTATAGTCCAATTTGATCATGCCTGTCATCTATCGACCACCCAACCACGGCATTCAACTGAAAAATCAGCGAGCGATCACGCCTCGTAGGCCATGTCTTTTCAGTTACCCCCTGGGCTTTCTGCTCAATGCTCCGCTCGACTCAGCACCAGCTCTGCCAATGATCGTCCCATCTGCACGTTGTACACACTGTTTACCAGCATGCCGATACCCGGCTCGCCGGCATTGCCGCAGATGTATTCGTCGAGGGTGTCTTCGATCCCGCGTAGTAACTGAATGACATAGAGCAACGCCTCGGGTGAGGGCATGTCTTGCTTGATGGTGTAGAAAGGCTGGGATATAGCTTTTGCGGGGGGATCGGGGACAAGTTTCTTCAAGAGGATTACTCCGAGTTCAGTATGCAGAGCTATCACCCTCTTCCTCTCACAGAATCAGGGTGGCAGCCGATCGCGGGGTGAGAGACCGGCGAACATCGGAATTCCGGCCAGGCCAAAGCCTGCCCGCGAACGGCTGCCATTAAACTGGCACGATGCGCTGCCGGGCTCTCACACCCGGTCGTCAAACCGCGACGACCACATGAAATTAGCCCTGTTGCTCTGCATCGACAACAGAGAAACGGCAGCGGTGCGCGTAGGATAATTCTCAACCTATCTTGAACTGAAGCATTTGGTTTCAGGTTAGGAATTGTCTTACGTCCTTGAGATTACCGGGAAGGAGACGCTTCTTCATGCCCTGGGCCTGGAAGAGCCTTGCCTGATCATCTGCGTGGAGGCCGGTTCATGCCCCCATGAACATGGCCCGTGGATTTTCCTGAAACGGAAAAGCTCTTCCAGGTCAGCACGAAGTTGTTGGAACGCAAAGCCGCCCTTTGTACTTGCCCCGTTTACGTGCCACTCCCTAGAATCACCCTTCATTGAAAAAGGACGAACAATGTCATTCAGGGTTCTGGTCGTGGGCGGCTACGGCAATTTCGGCTCGATCATCTGCCGACACCTGGCCGGTACCGCCGGCATCGAAGTAATCGCCACTGGGCGAGATCGCACGCGTCTGGATGCCCTGGCCGAGCAACTGCCACTGCAAACCTTATGCACAGATGCCCATGGGCAGGGCTTTGCCGATACCTTGCGATCACTGCGGGTGGACCTGCTTATTCACACTGGCGGGCCGTTCCAGGGCCAGCCTTATCGGGTTGCCGAGCACTGCATCGCGGCGGGTGTGCATTACTGCGACCTTGCCGACTGCCGCACCTTCGTCAACGGCATTGATGTGCTCGACCAGGCAGCCAAAACGGCCGGCGTCGCAGTACTGAGTGGTTGCAGCTCGGTGCCCAGCCTTGCGGCAGCGTTACTCGATGAACACCGCGCCCCCTTCAAACGCATTGACCGAATTGAACACGGCATCTCGTCTTCCGCGAAAATGCCTGGCCTGGCGACCGTGGAAGGCGTGTTGGCCTATGCCGGCAAACCGATCCTGCAACGGCGCAATGGCAAGCCATACGCAGTGCCGGGCTGGCTCGGCCTGCAACGGCGCAACCTGCCGGGCCTGGGCTGGCGCTGGCTGGCCAATGTCGATGTACCGGACATGGACCTGTTCGGCGAGCGCTACGGCGCCACCGACCTGGTGTTCAAGGCAGGCCCCGGCCTGATGCCCGGCGCACTGGCGAATGCAGCCTTGGCCTTGGCGCGCCGCGTCGGCCTGATCGGCGACCCAACGCCTTGGGCCAAGCGCTTGCACCGCCTGGGCAGCGCCTGCGAACGCTTTGGTGACGGCCTCAGCGCGCTGTATATCGAGGCGAGCGGTATCGACCACAACGACCAGCCCCGGCACTTGAACATCCAGCTCACCGCTCGATGCAACAAAGGCCCGGAGATCCCCAGCTGTGCCTCGGTAGCCCTGGCCTTGAAGATGATGAACGGCTACCGCCCGGCTGCCGGGGCTCGCCCTTGTGTTGGCGAGATCAGCGTGGACGAGTACCTGGCCGCGATTGACGCGCCACAGGACATACAGCTCGACATACGTCATCAGGGCCAGCCGTGAGCTATTTCTACCTCAAGTACCTGCACATCATCGCGGCGGTGTTTCTGTTCGGCTTCGGCATGGGCTCGTACCTGTACCTGATCGCAGCCCAACGTACCCGCCACCCGGCCGTGATCGCCCAGGTGGCCAGGCAAGTGGTGCGCTTCGACACCTGGATCACCACCCCGGCCGGTGTGCTGCAACTGGCCAGCGGCCTGGGCATGCTGCACCTGACGGGTATGCCACCTACCCTGCCCTGGCTACGTGATGCACTGATCATTTTTGTCGCTGTCGGCCTGTTATGGCTACCGGTGCTGGTCCTGCAGAAGCGCATGCAACGCCTTGCCGAACAAGCCGCCGCCAACAACACACCATTACCTGCGAACTGGCACAGGTTTTACCGCCCCTGGCTGTGGATGGGGGTGGCAGGTTTTGCCGGAATGTTCGTGATCGTGTGGCTGATGGTATCCAAACAAGGGCTGTTTTGACGCTACGCGGCAAAGGCCCCCACAGACAGACTGTGCCCACAAGAGCAACGAATGGCTGTGGGGCCAGGCCTTAGAAGTCCCCGCGCAAACTCAGCATGTAGCTGCGCGGCATGCCGTAGGTGGTACCGCGCGTCCAGTAGCCGGTCGAGTCGAAGTACTTGCGGTCCAACAGGTTCTCCACGTCCACGCCTACCGTCCAGTGCTTATCGAGCTTGTACGCCGCCCGTGCATCGAACACCGCCCGGCCGCTGTTGCTCACACCGTTGTAGGCATCGTAGTAATGGGACTGGGCCGACACGCCACCCCCGACACTGAGGCGGTTCCACTCACCCGGCAGGGTGTAGTTGGTATTCACCCGCAACAGGTGCTTGGGCGTTTGCGCCGAGATCGGCCCACCCGTCTCTGACTGCGTGGTGTTGAAGGTGTAGCCAGCTGCCACTTGCAGGCCTGGCAGCAACTCTCCGCTGGCCTCCGCTTCGAAGCCCTTGCTGCGGCTGATGCCATCGCTGTTCACGTAGCAACGGCCGGCAACGTCGGTCGGGCAGTTGCCGTCGTTGGCGTAGTCACGAGCGGCAACGTCTTTCTGCTCGATGTAGAACAACGCAAAGGACAGGTTCAGGCGCTTGTCGAACAATTCGCCTTTGATGCCGGTTTCGTAGTTGGAACCGATGGCGGGGTCGAGCATCTTGCCGCCAGCACTGCGGTAGCTGGCCTGTGGCATGAAGATATCGGCGTAACTGGCGTACAGCGACCAGTTGTTGTCCAGGTCGTATAGGGCACCGACAAAAGGCGTGAACTCATGCGTCTGTTCGTTGGTGCTTTTCAGCCCGCCGCTCCAGGCCTCGGTCTTGTACCAGCTCAGGCGACCACCCAGCACCAGGCTCAGGTCCTCGGTCATGTGCAGGCGGGCATTGAGATAGGTGCCGTAACGGGTATCGAAGGTATCTTCCTTGTAGTCCCAGCCCTGCCGCGAAGGCTCGGGGACAATGCTGTGGTCCGGGTCGAACACATTGAGCGGGATGGGGCTATCCAGCTTTACCGTGGCGTCCTTGTCATTCATCTTGCGCCTGGACCAGTTGGCCCCCAGCGACAGCTGATGGCTCAGGCCAAAGGCTTCGAACTCGCCGTCCAGGTGGCCGTCCACCGCGTTGGCGGTGACATCGAACTTGTGAAAACTGGTGTCGTTGATCATTGGCCCCGTGGGGCTGCCGTACTCCAGCGTATCTTCTGCGCTCCACTCGATGGCACTGCGGTTGTAGCGGCTTTCGGAATGCGACAGCGCCAGCTTGCCCGTCCAGTTGTCGTTGAAGCGGTGGTTCAGGTCGGCAAATACTTCATCGGTACGGGTTTGCAGCGTAGCCCAGTCCTGGCCCAGGAAGGTGGAACGCTTGAGGTGCGGGTTGCTGCCGTCGGGGTTGTTCGGCAGGCCCAGCACACTGTAACCATCTATGCGCGAGGTTTGCCGGCGCAAGCCCAGGGCCACGGTAGTGGCGTCGCTCAGGTCGCCTTCGACAATGCCGTACAGCAACGGCCGCTTGGCCTTGCTGACATCGGTGAAGTAGCCACGGTCCTCGTAGGACGCCACCATGCGGCCACGCAAGGAGCCTTCCGGGTTCAGCCTGCCACTGGCGTCCAGGTCGAGGCGGTAGTAATCCCAGGAGCCCGCGCGGGTGGTCACGGACAAACGCGGTTCAGCAGTCGGGCGCTTGCGCACCAGGTTCACCGCGCCCCCGGGGTTACCTGCCCCTACCAGCAGGCCCGAAGCACCGCGCAATACCTCGACACGGTCGAACACCGCCATGTCGGGAATCATCCAGCCGGTGTAGGCATAGGCCTGCCCGGCCACGCCGTCGACCATGTAACTGTCGTCGGTGATGTCGAAGCCACGGGAACTGAAGTGGTGGTTGCCATAACCACGGTTGGCGCGGGTGATACCGGTGGTCTGGGCCATCACCTGGTCCAGTGACACCAGGTTCTTGTCGTCCATCAGCTTGCGCGTGACCACAGTCACCGACTGGGGGGTGCGCCGCAGCGACTGAGGGGTTTTGCCGATGGTCACGGCACCTGTGGTGTACGAGCCTGAACCCTCGGTGGTTTCGCCCAGCCCCACGCTATTGATATTGGTGGCCCCCAGCTCCAGCGCACCTTTGGCATCGACCGCCGGCACCACACTGAAGGTGCCACTGCCGGTAACGATCAGTTGCAGACCGCTGCCCGCCAGCGCCTGTTGCACAGCTTGCAGGGCGCTCATCTCACCCTGGATGGCGGGTGCCTGTTTGCCGACGACCAAGGCGGGGTCCAGCGACATCACCTGCCCGCCTTGGCGGGCAATGGCGTTTAGGGTGTGCGCCAGGCTGGCGGCGGGCAGGTCGAAACGCAGCAGCTGTTGCTGCGCGGAACCTTCTGCCCAGGCGAAGGCCGTTGGCACGGCGGCCAGGGTGATGGCAAGGGCGAGGGGCCAGGGTTTGAACACGTGGATACTCCTGAATTTTTGCTGTTGTCAGGAGAGAGGTGGGACGAGCGAAAAAAACCGGACACGAATGATAAAAATTTTCATTCAATGACAGTCCCCGTTACAAAATCCGCGCCCATGAACACCTCATCAGCGCGCTTCGATCAGGGTCATCCAGGGGCCATAGCGCTCCACCCGTATCGGCATGGTCTCTTCAAGGGCAGCCAAGGTGCGCTCGCTGTCATCCAGCGGGAACACACCCTGCACGCGCAAGTTGCGCACCTGTGGGCTGACGCGGATAAAGCCGGGGCGATACGGGCGCAGTGCGTCGATCACTGCCGCCAAGGGTTCGTCCAGCACGCTGAGGTGGCCCTGTACCCAATCGGCGCGGTAAGCCTGGCCGGTAAGCAACGGCTCGATGCGTTGAGCGTGCAACAACGCCGCTTGGCCCTCCTGCAGATCCCGTTCGGTACCACTGGGCAGCGACGCGCGCACGGTATGCTCCAGCACCACTACACGTGTGGCATCGGCCAATTGCTCGACCAGAAAACGCGTGCCCAACGCGCGTACATCACCCTGGTCGCTGCGCACGATGAACGGCCGGGCAGGGTCTGCCGCAACCTGCACCACCAGCCCTCCTCTGTGCAGGCGTAGCAGGCGACGGCCGTCGGAAAAGGCCAGGTCGACCGCCGTGCCGGCATTCAGGGTCAGCCGGCTGCCATCAGCCAACGTCAGGCTACGACGCTCGCCAGTGCCGGTACGGATATCGGCAGTCAATGCCTGGCCGGTATCGCTACGGACTGCAAACCACAGGCTGCCACCCAGCAGAGAAAACCCGGCCAATGCCCGTAGCACATCACGTCGGCCTGCTTCCGGTTCCAGCAAGGTATCGCGCAAGGTACCAGGGGCCCGGCGCACCACCTCGAAGTGCCCGCCCAGGCCGCGTTGCAACTGCTCCCAGGCGTGGGCGTTAGCCGGGTCGTGCCCCAGCCACTGCTGGAACAGTGCCTGTTGCCGGGCGTCGTCACGCCCGGAGCGCAGGCGCACCATCCAGGCAATGGCCTGCTCGGCAGCCGGACTCAGTGCATGGCGGCTCATGAATGCGCCCCACTCAGGTAGCACTGGCGCAAGGCCTGTGTCATGTAGCGGCCTACCGTTCGTTCGGATACATCCAGACGTCGGCCTATTTCCGCGTAGGTCAGGCCATCGAGCTGGCTCATGAGAAAGGCCCTCTTCACCACCAGTGGCAGCCCGGCCAGGCTACGGTCGATGGCGTGCAGGGCCTCCAGCAGCAGGTGCGTTTCCTCTGGCGAGGGCGCCAGTGCCTCTGGCAGCAGCATCAGCCGCTCCAGATAGGCCTGCTCCAGGCGTCGGCGGCGCAGGCGGTCGGAGATCAGCCGTCGGGCAATGGTCGAGAGGTAGGCTCGCGGCTGCTCGATGGACGCGGGGTCGACCCGGGCGGCAAGTAGCTGGCAGAAGGTTTCGGCAGCCGTGTCCTCGGCGTCCGGGCGGTTGCTCAGTTGCCGATGCACATGCCGCAGTAACCAGCGGTGGTGATCGCTGAAAAACAGACCCAGCTTGCTGGTATGGGATGCGGGCACGGGCGGGACCAGAAGTTAATGAGAATTCATCGCATCTTATAGATAGGGCGCCGGAAGCGCTACCCGGCTCCAACACCTATTCTGTCAATCAGCACCCTCCTCCCCCAGAGCCCGCACCATGCCCGAACCCACTCGCTTCGACTGGCAACGCTGGTTACCCGGCCTGGTCACCCTGCTCCACTACAAGCCAGCCTGGCTGGCCAAGGACATCGCCGCCGGCCTGGTGCTCACCACCATGCTGGTACCCGTAGGCATTGCCTACGCTGAAGCGTCTGGCGTGCCCGGCATCTATGGCCTGTATGCCACCATCATTCCCCTGCTGGCCTATGCCCTGTTCGGCCCCAGCCGCATCCTCGTGCTGGGCCCGGACTCGGCACTGGCCGCGCCGATCCTGGCGGTGGTGGTGCAGTACGCCGCCAGCGACCCGCAGCGGGCAATCGCCATCGCCAGCATGATGGCGCTGGTCGCCGGGGCGTTCTGTGTGATTGCCGGGCTGCTGCGCCTGGGCTTCATCACCGAGTTGCTGTCCAAGCCGATCCGCTATGGGTACATGAACGGTATCGCCCTCACGGTGTTGATCAGCCAACTGCCCAAGCTGTTCGGCCTGTCGGTGGACAGCCAAGGACCGCTACGAGATATCTGGAACCTGATTCAGGCCTTGCTTGCCGGCCAAGGGCATTGGCCAAGCTTCATGGTCGGTGGTGGCAGCCTGGTGCTGATCCTTTTGCTCAAGCCCTTCAAGCGGGTACCGGGCATCCTCATTGCCGTGGTGCTGGCCACGCTGGCGGTGAGCCTGCTGGGGCTCGACCAGCAAGGCGTGAAGGTGCTCGGCGAGTTGCCCCAAGGGCTGCCCGGTTTTGTCTTGCCCTGGGTCAGCGACATCGACCTGGTGGAGGTGCTGCTCGGTGGCATCGCAGTAGCGCTGGTGTCGTTCGCCGACACCAGTGTGCTGTCGCGCTCCTATGCCGCACGCCTGAAAATGCCGGTCAACCCGAACCAGGAAATGTTCGGCCTGGGTATAGCCAACCTGGCTTCGGGGCTGTTCCAGGGTATTCCGATCAGCAGCAGTTCATCGCGCACGCCAGTGGCCGAGGCAGCCGGCTCGCAAACCCAGCTCACCGGTATTATCGGCGCGCTGGCGGTCACCCTGTTGCTGCTGGTGGCGCCCAATCTGATGCAGCACCTGCCCAACAGTACCTTGGCCGCCGTGGTGATTGCCGCCGCACTGGGCCTGTTCGAGTTCACCGACCTCAAACGTATATTCCGCATGCAGCAGTGGGAGTTCTGGCTGTCGTTCACCTGCTTTGTCGGCGTAGCCGTATTTGGCGCTATTCCCGGTATCTGCATCGCCGTGGCCATCGCAGTGATCGAGTTTCTGTGGGACGGTTGGCGGCCGCACCATGCGGTACTGGGGCGGGTGGATGGCACGCGGGGCTACCATGATGTGCAGCGTTATCCACAGGCCCGACGCATTCCAGGGTTGGTGCTGCTGCGCTGGGACGCGCCGCTGTTCTTCGCCAACGCCGAGCAGTTCCAGAGCACAGTGATGGCGGCAGTGGACGCGTCGCCTACACCGGTGCAGCGGCTGATCATCGCGGCGGAGCCAGTGACCAGTATCGACATCACTTCGGCCGACATGCTGGCCGAGCTGGACCGGGCGCTGGAGGCACGGGGGGTGGAGTTGCAGTTTGCCGAGATGAAGGACCCGGTGAAGGACAAGATGCGGCGGTTCGGGTTGTTCCAGCATATGGGGGAGAAAGCCTTTCATCCAACGGTGGGCGCGGCGGTGGATGCCTACCTGGATGAGAGCGGGGTTGACTGGCAACCCTAGGCAGCCCGAACCCGGCGCCGATCAATCCAGATCAGCATGGCACTGGCATACACCGACACCGCCAGAAACAGTGCCATGCGCACCGCAAACGCCTTGTACACATCCTGCCCGCCAGCACTGTCCTGCACCGACTGCCCCAGCAGGATCAACAGCGTCGTCAGGCAGCTCACCCAGTACGCCGGGCTCTGCCGGTTCTGCACCACTTGATACAGCCGCCGCGCCTGCCAGAGCGCGAACAGCAGCACCCACAGAAAAAACATCCACAGGTGCACGAACAGGCTCAACGCTCCCCACATCAGTATCGCCAGCAACCCGGCGAGCAACGTTGAGCCAACCAGTTCACGGCTGGCGTGCCGCGCGCGGGTTTCGCCGGCCTGTTGCCCCACACTCACGGCCTTCATGATCAGCGGCATGTACTGGTCCGGGGCAATCAGCGCCAGCAGGAAGGCCGGCATCACAATCAACGTGGCGCGCAACGCTACCCAGCTGACATGCGCGCGCCCCAGCAGCGGCGGTACCGGCTGTGCCGGCGCATTGGCAGGTTCGGGAAACAGCACATGCGCCAAGGCCGTGCCCAGCACCGCAAGCAACATGCCTTTGGCCAGCGCTTCGACCACCGAGAGGGCCAAGGTGAAGTCGCTGGTACCCGCAGCAGCAATCATCGTCAGGCCGACTATCAGCAAGTTGGCCAGCAGGCCGTTGCCACCCATCAAGGCATAGCGCAACGTGAGAAAAACGCCCACGCCCACCAGCAACACTCCGCTGACCGGGGCGTGACGCAACAGTGGAATCAGCAACAACCCGCTGCCACACGCGAGCAGCACCAGTACCGCCAAGGCGGGTGCCGCTCGCAACGGCAATGGCTGGCTGCGCATGGCCAGCAACAGCACGGCGAACACCGGTGCCAGGATCGGCACGGGCAGGCCGATGCCGAAACTGACCACCAGGCACAGCGCCACGCCCCAGGCCAGGCGCAGGGCCCGCAGGCGGCGCAACTCAATAGGCATACGACAGCCAGCTCATCAGCCACATGAACAACCGGCCCAGCAGGTTCAGCGGGTTGCCTTCGCCGGGCAAGGCCATGACCTCGGCCTGGCCGCCGACCCGCAGCACGGTCTTGTCCTGAAGTTGGTCGCGCTCAAGCTCGACGATCACCGGAAAGCGCTGTGCCGAACGCAGCCACTCGCGGCTGTTCTGAACGGTCGGCAACGTACCCGGCGGGGTGCCCTGGCCCACGCTCACGCCGTAGCCAATGCTGCGAACACGCCCCTTCAACACGATACCGGGCAGCGCATCGAGCACCACCAGCACCGGGGTGTCGGGGCGCAGGCGGCCGAGGTTGTTCTCGGTCATGTCGGCACTTATCCACACGTCGTGGATACTGATCAGCGTCATCATCGGGCTACCAGCCCCGACATAATGCCCAACGTCAGTGCGCAGGTCGGTGATCAGGCCATTCGCATCAGCGCGCACCACCGTGCGCGCCAAGTCAAGCCGAGCCTTTTCGACATTGGCCGCCGCACTGCGCAGCTGGGCGTTGTCCTCCTGCGCCCCGCCCTGCTGCTCACGGGCCCGCTCCACCTCCGCACGGGCCGCCGCCACCTGGCTGATGGCCTGGTCGCGGGTAGCCTGGGCGCCTTCCAGGCGACGTACCGATACCGTGCCGGGGTCCTCATCGATCAGGCGCTTGAGCCGCTCGGCGTCCTGCCGGGCCTTGCGTGCGTTGGCCTGGGCGGCCACGAGCGCGGCCTGGGCCGAGTCGATGCCGGCGGTACTGGCACCGATCTGACGGCGCACGGTTTCGAGGTCGGCTTCGGCGCGGGCCAAGGCAATGCGGTACTGCTCCTGATCGAGTTCGAACAGCACATCGCCCTGGCGCACCTCCTGGTTGTTGCCGACTGCCACACGCTTGATCTGCCCGGCCACTTCGGCGGCCACCGGGACCACGTACGCCTGCAGGCGGGCCTGCTGGGTGTACGGCGTAAAGCGGTCGGCCAGCAGGTACCAGAGCAGGCTCACGGCAATCAGCAGCAGCACCCAGCGCATGCCGCGATCAGGGGCCGACGGAGGTGGCGTAGGCGTGCTGTCGCTCATTGGTTTTCACCTTGTGCATGTGCGGTGGGGGCTGGCTCGTCGAGCAGCTCGCCCCAGTCGGTGCGGTGCTGCATGCGTTGGCGGGTGGCCGGGTCGATCGGTGCGCGGCGGGCATCCCAGCCACCGCCCAAGGCCTTGTACAAGGTCACCAGGCTGCTGACTGCGTTGCCACGGCTGACCAGGTAACCGTCCTGTTGCTGCAACAGCAGTTGCTGGGCATCGAGCACGCGCTGGAAGTCGGCAAAGCCTTCGCGGTACTGCGAGCTGGCCAGGTTCAGCGAACGCTGCGCAGCCTGCGAGGCCTGGTCGCGAATGGTTGCGCTCTGCAGCGAGCGGACAAGCCCGCTGGCGGCATCGTCGGCTTCACGGGCCGCTTCGCGCACGTTTTGCTGGTACAGCTCGATCAGTTGCTGCAAGCGGGCATCCTCTACGCGCACGGCATTCTTGCGCCGGCCATAGTCGAACGGGTTCCAGATCAGGCTCGGGCCAGCAGCCAGGTCGAAGGTGTCGGGCAGGTGACTGGCGGATAAAAAGGTCCAGCCAATGCTGCCCAGCAGGCTCAGCTGTGGATAAAGATCGGCCTCGGCAACCCCGACCAGCGCCGACTGCGCCGCCACCGCCTGCTCGGCGGCGCGGATGTCCGGGCGGCGCTGCAAGAGGTTGGCCGGTACGTCCTGAAGCACGGCGCGGTCTGGCAATGGCAGCTGGCCATGGCCGGCCTCCAGCTGCGGCAGCGGCCCGGGCGGGCGGCCCAGCAGCGAGCACAGCACGTTGCGCAGGGCGTTGAGCTGGTTTTCGAATTCGGGGATGGTGGCCAGGGTCGCCAGGTATTGGGTGCGCGCCTGCTGCCAGTCGAGTTCGTCATTTTCGCCATGGCGGAACAACCGCTCGGTGATCTCCAGGCTACGCGCCTGACGCTCGGCGTTCTCGCGCGCGATATCCAGCCGTGCCTCGGCGGTACGCAGGGCGAAGTAGGTGTCGGCCACTTGTGCACGCAACAGCAGCATGGCATCGGCGTAATTGGCCTGGGAAACGAAGTAGGCCGCATCTGCGCTTTCGATGGCGCGGCTGAAGCGCCCCCAGAAGTCAATTTCCCAACCGATGTCGAAGCCCACGCTGGATTGCCAGAACACCGAGTCGCGCGCGGCTGCAGCGCCGGACTGGTCTTGCTTCAGGTACAGGCTCTGCGCGCTCAACTGTTGCAACTGTGGATAACGCCCGGTCTGCACGATGGCCAGCTGGGCCCGGGCTTCGGCGATGCGCAGGCCTGCCACGCGAAGGTTGGTGTTGTGGGCATCGGCCTCGGCAATCAGCGCGTCCAGCATTGGGTCGGCGAACACCGTCCACCAGCGGCGCAGGTCGGGCGCCGCAGCGCTGCGCCCTGCCTGCTCCAGCAAAGGCGTGCTCCAGCCGGCCAGCCAAGGGGCCTGGGGCTTTTCGAAATCCGGGCCAACCTGGGTGCAGCCGGCCAGCACTACCAGCAGCCCCAGACCATAGCCGTGCGTGGGCATGGCAGCCCCTGGCTCAGGCAGCAGGTGGTGCCGGTTGCTCCGGCACCTGCAGTGCAACCCATTGCCAGAACAACACGTAGGTGACGCCAAGGATCACCGGGCCGATGAACAAGCCGATGATCCCTTTGACCACCATGCCGCCCAGCGCCCCGATCAGCACCACCGGCATCGGCACGTCCACCCCTCGCCCCAGCAACAGCGGTTTGAGCACGTTGTCGGCCAGCCCGGCAACGAAGGTGTAGATGGCAAACACGATAGTCGCGGCAGTAAAGCCTTCGACGTTGAACACATAGATGATCACCGGCACCGTGACAAGGGTAGCGGGCGCCTGGGCAATCCCCAGCATGAGGATGACGATGGCCAGCATGCCGGCCCCTGGCACCCCTTTGACCACGAAGCCGACGCCGATCAGCAGCATCTGGATGAACGCAATGCCGATCACACCCTGGGCCACCGCACGAATGGTCGCGGTGCACAACTTGGCCAATGGCTTGCCCCGCTCCTCACCCGACACCCGCATGGCGATGCGCTGTGCCGCGATTTCACCACGGTCACCAAAGGCCATGATCACCCCGGAGATGATGATCGCACCGATGAACAGCAAAAAGGCTCCCCCGGCACTGGCCGCAGCACCCAGCACCGTGCGCCCGGCGCCCTTGAGCTGGGGCATCCACTGGTTCAGCACACTGGCCATGTTTTCGGAGGCCGCCAACCAAAGGGCATGCACCTTCGGCCCGATCAGTGGCCAGGCCGCCACGGCGTCAGGTGGGGTCGGCACGCTCCAGGCTCCGCTTTTGAGCAACGTCACCAGGCTGTCCACCGATTCGCCGATGGACATCACCACCAGGTAGATCGGCACCAGCAGCACCACCAGTACCAGCACCACCACCAGCGCCGCCGCATACCCCTGCTTGAGGCCGGTACGGCGCTGCAGGCGGCAATGCAACGGGTACAGGGTGACCGCCAGGATAACCGCCCACAGCATCAGCTCCAGAAATGGCTGAAACACCTGAAAGGCAAAGATCACCAAGGCAGCCACCAGGCCGGCTTTGATCAGCACATCGAGCAAGCCCCGCGACAGGGCGCTGTCCAGCTTGATACCCGGTTGCATGCTTCACCTCCGAACATTCGGTTCGTCATGTGCCACGGTTCAGTCGCTCGTTTCCGGGGTGGCCTGCACGGGGCTGTCGTCTCGTAACTGCTGCGCCAAAGCCATCATCACCAGCGGTACCACTGCCATCGACAAGGTAATGGCCAGCACCAGCACGTCATGCACCTGCCGAGTCAGCACTTGATGTTCCAGCGCCAGCTTGAACACCACGAAGGCAAACTCGCCCCCCGAGGCCAGCACCACGCCCAGGCACAACGCCTGGGCCTTGTTGAGCCCGCCAACCGTACGCCCGAGGCCATACAGCAAGGGCAGCTTGATGGCGACCAGCAACACGGTCAGGCCTAATACCATCAGTGGCATGCCAAACAGCAGGCGCAGGTCGGCACTCATGCCCACGCCAACGAAGAACAGCCCCAGCAGCAGGCCTTTGAGCGGCTCGATCTGGGTTTCCAGTTCGTGGCGAAATGGCGACTCGGCCATCAGCACGCCGGCCAGAAATGCCCCCAGTGCCATCGACACGCCCACGTGCTCCATCAGCCAGGCGGTGCCCAGCACTACCAGCAAGGCCGTGGCCGTCGACAGCTCGGGCAAGCCCGAACCCACCGTCCACTTGAATACCGGGGTCAACAGATAGCGACCAAAGACAATCAGCACGCCTATGCCGACAGCCACTGCCAGCAGTGGCCAGGCCCCTTCGTCGGCGGTGCTGACATCGCCCCCGAGCAGCGGCACCACGGCAATCAAGGGAATGGCGGCAATGTCCTGAAACAGCAGGATGGCCACCGCCAGGCGACCGTGCGGCTTGCCCAGGTCCTTGCGCTCGGCCAGTACCTGCAAGCCAAAGGCGGTGGACGACAGCGCAAGGCCCAGGCCCAGCACGATGGCAGCGGGTTTCGATTGGTCGAACAGCCAGTACGCCAGCAGCCCAAGCAGCACCGCAGTCAGCCCCACCTGCAAGCTGCCGACGCCAAACAGCGCCCGGCGCATGGTCCACAGACGCCGGGGTGAGAGCTCAAGGCCAATCACGAACAGCAGCATGACCACGCCCATTTCCGACAGCCGCGCCACGTTGTCCGGGTTGTCGAGCAGGCCAAGCACCGAAGGACCAATCAGGATGCCCGCCAGCAGGTAACCCGGTACCGCCCCCATTTTCAGGCGCTGTGCCAGCGGTACCAGAAGCACCACGGCCAACAGGAACACCACCGTCGCCTGCAACAGGCTGCCGTCATGTGGCATGAGCTCGTACCTTCGCAACTCCCCGCAGGGAGGGGGTCAGAAGCGTTCTTCGACGACCTTGAACGGATAGGCCACAGCCTTGTACTTGCCGATCTTGCCGCGTTTGGGCAGCTTCACCAGCTGGTCGCGGGTGATGTCCTTGTAGGGAATGCGGCCAAGCAGATGGCTGATGATGTTCAGCCGGGCGCGCCGTTTGTCGTTGGAATGGGCCATGAACCACGGTGCCCAGGCGGTATCCGACGCCTGGAACATGTCGTCACGTGCCTGGGTGTAGTCATCCCAGCGGGTGTACGACTTGAGGTCCATCGGCGACAGCTTCCACAGCTTGCGGCCGTCATTGATGCGGTCCTGCAGGCGCCGGGTCTGCTCTTCGGCGCTGACTTCAAGCCAGTACTTGATGAGGATGATCCCCGACTCGACCATGACCTTTTCGAACACGGGCACACCGGTCAGAAACTTGTCCACTTGCTCGCCAGAACAGAAGCCCATGACCCGCTCGACCCCGGCGCGGTTGTACCAGCTGCGGTCGAAGATCACCACTTCGCCCGCAGCGGGCAGATGGCCCAGGTAGCGCTGCAGGTACATCTGGGTCTTCTCTCGCTCGGTCGGTGCGGGCAGTGCCACCACGCGGAACACCCGTGGGCTGACGCGCTCGGTGATGGCCTTGATGGTGCCACCCTTGCCGGCACCGTCACGGCCTTCGAAGACGATACACACCTTCAGGCCCTTGGCGACCACCCACTCCTGTAGCTTCACCAGCTCTACATGCAGGTGTTTGAGCGCTTTTTCATAGGCCTTGCCGCCCAGCTTTTCTGGTATTTCCTGGGTGGGTTTCTTCCTGGACGGCTTCGACATGACACTCTCCTGAAGGGGAATGAAGAGTCAGTATGGTCGATTCATGACGGTTTGCCGCTTCGCTTGCCGGTTGAAGGGGGCTGCAGTGCAGCCCCCAAAAAACCTACTTGGCCAACTTGTTGTAGCTGGTCATCAGGTTGCGGTAATCCGGAATATGGTTGGAGAACAGGGTGCCCAGCCCTTCAATGTCATTGCGCCAGTCACGGTGCAGCTCACAGGCCACGCCGAACCAGGTCATCAACTGTGCACCGGCAGCCTCCATGCGCCGCCAGGCGGAGTCGCGGGTGAGTTCGTTGAAGGTGCCGGAGGCGTCAGTGACGACGAACACCTCGAAGCCCTCCTCCAGCGCCGACAGTGCCGGGAAGGCCACGCACACTTCGGTGACCACACCGGCAATCAGCAGCTGCTTCTTGCCAGTGGCTTTTACCGCCTTGACGAAGTCTTCGTTGTCCCAGGCGTTGATGTTGCCGGGGCGTGCAATGTAGGGGGCGTCGGGGAACTGTTCTTTCAGCTCCGGCACCAGCGGGCCGTTGGGGCCAGTCTCGAAGCTGGTGGTGAGGATGGTCGGCAGCTTGAAGTATTTGGCCAGGTCGGACAGGGCCAGCACGTTGTTCTTGAAGCGGTCGGGGTCGATATCCCTTACCAGCGAGAGCAGGCCGGTCTGATGGTCGACCAGCAGCACCGCAGCGTTGTTCTTGTCCAGACGCTTGTATTGGAAGGCCATGGCGGATCTCCTTGCTTCAGCGGGTTGGGAGTATCAGCGTAGGCAAGGATGCAAGGGGCTGGAGGCCGTCGGTCGGGTTCCGTCGGGTCAGTACTCCCGCCGTTTGCGAAACGCCCAGCGCCCCACCAGCACGGTAAAGGTCGCCACCAGGGCCACGAGCACCCAGAAGCCATGGGGGTTTTCTGCCAGCGGTACACCGCCGACGTTCATGCCGAAGAAGCCGGCGATGATGTTGATTGGCAGCGCCAGCACGGTGACCACGGTCAGGGTGAACAGGGTGCGGTTGGTCTGCTCGTTGAGCTTGGCGGCGATTTCTTCCTGCAACAGCTTGATCCGCTCGCCCAGGGCGGTGAGGTCACTGATCACCAGGGTGAACTCTTCCGTGGCCGCGCGCAGCTGGCGAATATCCTGTTCCTGCAACCACTCGGGCGGGCGGTTGAGCAGGCGCAGCAGCGCCCCCGGCTCCAGCGCCAGCAGGCGCTGCAGGCGCACCAGCACCCGGCGCATGCTGCCCAGCTCGGCGCGGTTGTCGCTCAGGCGCTGGGACAGCAACTGGTCTTCGATGCGGTCGACGCTGGTGGTGGTTTCGCGCACGATCTGGGTCAGTACATCACCCTGGTCGCGCAGCAGGTGCACCAGCAGCTCGATGGACGAATGGAAACGCTCGCCCTGCTTGACCGACGAGCGCAGCTTGTCCACCGAATGCAAGGGCTGCAAGCGCGCACTCACCAGCAGTTGGCTGCTGGCGCAGGCCCACAAGGTGGAAATGTCTGACGACACCAGGCCGAAGTTGAACACCACATCGTTCACCACGGCCAGCAGTGCCGAGTCGGCGTGTTCGATGCGGGTCGAGCGGGAGCCTTCGCGCAGGGTTTCAAAGAACGCATCGGGCAACTGCAAATGGGTGCGCAACCAGCGCTCACAGGCGGCGTGGGCCAGGTTCAGGTGTACCCACAGAAACTCGCCGGGCTCCAGTGGCTGACCGAGTGTGCGCAACAACTGCGCCGAATCGATTTCACGCCCGGGCTGGCCGGGGCGGAAGAGGAAGGCGTAGAGCAGGCCGAACAGGTCGTGGTCCTGTGGCAGGTGCAGCGCGGGATGGCCCATTCGAACTCGCCATGAGGCACGGGGAGATGGCAGAAATGTTGCTGAATTAACGTTGCAGTCGGATGACAGCAACCCTCAGTGGCACAGCCAATACAACCCCTGTGGGAGCGGGCAAGCCCGCTCCCACAGGCTCGGCGTTTACCAGCGATAGGTCGCCGTGCCCAGCACCGTGCGGCCATTGCCGTAGATGCATCGGGTCGCGTCATAACAACCCGCCACATACTCCTTGTCGGCCAGGTTGCTGGCATTGACAGCAAACCGCCATGGCCCGGTTTCGTAATGCACGGCCGCATCCAGCAAGGTATAGGCTGGCACGTTCAGCGAGTTGTCCGGTGCTCCCGGGTTGCGCCCCGTGTAGCGCACCCCGGCGCCAAAACCCAGGCCCTTGAGCAGGCCGTCGTGCAAGGTGTAGTCAGCCCAAACCGACGCCAGGTTGCGCGGTGTCGGGATGCTGATGGGCGTCTTGCCATCGGTCTCGTCATTGGCCTTGGTCACCTTCACGTCCTGATAGGTGTAGGAGGCGATCAGGTTGAGTTCGTTGCTCAGGCTGGCCACCCCTTCCAGCTCGATGCCACGCGAACGCACCTGGCCGGTCTGCACCTTGTCGTTGGGGTTGCCTGGCGCAGTGGTCAGTACGTTGTCCTGGGTAATCTCGAATACGGCGGCGGTTACCGAACTGTTCGAGCCCGGCGGCTGGTACTTGATGCCCGCTTCATATTGCTTGGCTTCGGTGGGCTCGAATGGCTGGTTGTTGGCATCGGTGCCAGGGTTGGGCGTAAAGCCTTCGCTG
This sequence comes from Pseudomonas sp. RV120224-01b, assembly GCF_003208145.1. NCBI lineage: Bacteria > Pseudomonadati > Pseudomonadota > Gammaproteobacteria > Pseudomonadales > Pseudomonadaceae > Pseudomonas > Pseudomonas sp. RV120224-01b. The sequence continues at coordinate 517,149 of NZ_QKMQ01000002.1, forward strand.
TAGCTCAGGTAGGGCGCCAGGCCGTTATCGGCCAGGTACACCAGGCCAACCCGGCCACTGAACGCCTCATCGCGGGTATGTATTTCGGGGTCGGAACCGGCATCGGTCCAGTTGCGGGTTTCGGACGTCGCCCAGTCATAGCGGCCACCCAGGGTCAGTACCCAATGGTCGTCGAAATGCAGCTGGTCTTGCAGGTAGAGCCCGGTTTGCCGGCTAGTCTGGTGGCTGTAGCTCCAGGTGTCCGGGGTGAACTGGCTGGGGTCGACCGGGCCATAGTCCGTGCCGCCATACAGGTCGACAGGGGTCGTCAGGACGTAGGCCTGCGGGTCCGACGTTTGCTGGCGTTGCCAATCCAGGCCAATGAGCAAGGTGTGGCGGATGTCGCCCGTGCTGAAGTCGGCCTGGGCCTGGTTATCCACAGCCCAGCGGCTGTACTTGGGGTTCTCGATGCCGGCGTAGCGCAGCAACGTACGATCGTCACCGCCTTCCATGCCGTAGTAGCCGGTGGTACCGACGCCGAAGACCATATTGTCGTTCAGGTCCAGGTGCGAATAGCGCAGGTTCTGGCGCAGCTGCCAGACGTCGTTCAGGCGCGTTTCGAATTCATAGCCGAGGCTGAACTGGGTCTTCTCGTACTTGGAGAAGTGCTTGTCGCCAGTGAAGGTATCGCGGCCGATCTTGCCGTAGGGCGAGTGGGACAAAGTACCAACTGCCGGCAGGAAGTTGTCCTGGGCGTTGGAATCATCGGCCAGGTAGTTGCCCATTACCGTCAGCCGGGTGTCTTCGGAAGGCTGCCAGGTCAGGGCGGCCGAAATCGCCTGGCGTTTGTCTTCCCAAGGCGTGTCGCGGATGTTGGCCTCATGGCCGATGGCTGTGAAGCGGTAGCTCCATCTACCCTCGTCATCCAGTGCGCCAGTGCTGTCGAAGCCCAGCTGGCGGCGCGCATCGGTGCCGTATTGAGCCTGGATCTCATGACTGCTGACTGTGCTCGGACGCTTGGACACCTGGTTGATCACCCCGCCCGGATCGCCCTGCCCGTACAGCACACCTGCCGGGCCGCGCAGCACTTCGACACGTTCAAGCATGTAGGGGTCGACCATCCAGCTGGCCAGGTTGATAGTGGTCGGTAATTGCAGGCCGTCGAGATAAGTGGTGGGCGAGAAGCCCCGTACCACCGTGTACCAGTCGGAGCGGTTATTGGCACCGTAGGAGGATACGCCTGGTGTATAGCGCAGGGCCTCGTTGACCGACTGCACGCCTTGGGCCTCCATGCGTTCACGGGTTACCACCGAGATCGATTGAGGGGTCTCGTGAATCGGTGTGTCGGTCTTGGTGGCGGTAACGCTGCGCTTGGCCACGTAACTGCCCACCGGCCCCAGCGGGTTCTCTTCCCCTGCGGCGGAAATGGTCTGCGCCTGCAAGGTGACAGCACCTTCGGTCGTCGCGTGTACCAGGCGCCAGCTGCCATCGCTGCTGGCCTCTGCGGCCAGGTCGGTATTGCCGAGCAAGGTGGCGAAGCCCACATCGACCGGGTAATCACCCGACAGGCCGCGACTGCTCAGGCCACGCGTGAGAGCCGGGTCGAAACTCAACAGCACGCCGGCCTGGCGGGCGTAGGCGTTCAGCGCACCTTCCAGGCTACCGGCCGGGACTTCGAAGTGATGGCTGGGCGCGGCCTGCGCCAGGCTGCCCAGGGGCAGGCTGACGCTAAGGCCCAGCAGGGCGATACGCAGGGCGCGGGCAAGCGGGGTGTGCGGGGACGACGCCATGGGGGTTCCTTGTTGTCATGAGCGGAATTGCAAGGAGGCCGAGCCACGGCGAAAAAACTGCAAAAGAAATTGAAATATTTTCTGTGAGCGTTGCGTGAGCTTGTCAGGCCGGTTCCAGGGTCACCCACCACCGGGTTAGGTACCGTGCCCGCACTGGCAGGCTGCGGCCCAATGCCGCCAGCACCCGGTCCGGCTCATCCAGCGGGAATACGCCAGAAATCTGCAAGTCGGCAACAGCAGGGTCGCAGCGCAACACTCCGCTGCGATAACGCCCAAGCTCGACACACAGACGTGCCAAAGGCCATTGCCGAACCACCAGGTACCCATCGCGCCAGGCCAGCGCATCGCGGTCCAGCGGCTGGGTTGCAAATACCCCTTGTCGGTCGAACCGTACCTGCTCCCCGGCGTGGATGACGGCTGCCGGTTGCTGCAAGGTGCCCGGCCATACAGCAACAGCCCCCTCCTCCACGGCCAGAAACGCGTTGTCGTCATTCAGCCGTACCGAGAAGCCAGTCCCCAATGCCTGCAAGGTTCCCAAGGGGGTCTCGACCCAGAATGGCCGCTGCGCCCCCTGCTTGCCGGTCTGGATCATTACCTCGCCAGCCAACAGTTTTACCCGCCGTTGCTGGCTGTTGAAGGCCAGGTCCAGCGCGGTGTCACTGTTCATCTGCAACCAGCCGCCGTCAGGCAATTGCAGCCGCCTGCGCTCCCCCATGGCCGTGCGCTGTCCTGCCAGCCAGGGGGAGCCGCGCAACCCCAGGCTTGCACTACCGACCACGGCGGAGCCACCCAACAGCAATACCAGCCCCTTGAGCACCGTGCGCCGGTCGCGGTAACGCAGGGCCTGGCTTGCCTGTGGCGGCGGCATTGCGCCCAGGCGCCCGTCGAACACCGCCAGGCGTTGCCAGGCCTGCTCATGGGTTGGGTGCAACCCACGCCAGCGCTGGCAAGCTTCCAGCTCTTCCACCTGGGCCAGCCCCGAGGCGAGGCGCACGCGCCAGTCGATGGCCTGCGCCACCACCTGCTCAGTCGGTTCGGCCGCGCTCACGAATACAGCACCCGGTAGCAGTGACCGAACGCCTGGGTCATGTACTGCTGCACGGAGCTAAGCGAGATCCCAAGCTGTTCGGCAATTTGTGGATAAGTCAGCCCGTCGAGCTGCGACAGCAGGAAGGCGCTGCGCACCTTGGGTTTCAGCCCGTCAAGCATGCGGTCGATTTCCACCAGGGTTTCCAACACCAGCACCCGTGCTTCGGCGGACGGGGCTTCGGGGTCGGGCAGTGCCGCCAGGCTGTCGAGCCAGGCGCGCTCCAGGCTCAGCCGGCGGTAGTGATCCACTACCAGCCCCTTGGCAACGGTGGCCAGAAACGCGCGAGGTTCGCGCAAGCCGTTTAGGGTGTCACGCCCCAGCAGGCGCAGGAAGGTGTCCTGAGCAAGGTCGGCAGCCTGGTGATGGCACTCCAGGCGCTTGAACAGCCAACCGCGCAACCACGAGTGATGACCACGGTAAAGCTCGCCGACTTGAGCGTTATGGGGCAGCGACGACACGGGAGTACCTCGGGGCTGGGTTACGCGAGGGTGTTAATGGGAAGCAGTATTATTTACATGGGAGTGCATTTCAATACTCGTCCGCCAGGGGAGCAGACAAATGGCATCAGCTGCCTCTGCGCTACTTGGTCGGCTACTTGGCCGGTTACTTGGCCGCTACCATCACTTCACGAATTCCTGAACTGATTATTTGCCGCCAGCGATTTTTCCCCTCGCCAACCGCCACCAGAATCGCTTCACCATAATCACAAAAACCGTGAGGCCACTCCCGTGGACCAGACTCTCCAGGTACGGCAGGCGGCCGCCGACCTCGTCGCCGCGTTTGCCAGCAACGATACCGCCCGCTATTTCGCCTGCTTCAGCGAAGACGCCACCTTCCTCTTCCACACCTTGCCGCATCCGCTGCTGTCGCGCCGTGCCTACGAAGACCTCTGGGCCCAGTGGCAGGCAGAGGGTTTTGCCGTGCTCGCCTGCGAGTCGGGCAATGCCCAGGTGAGCCTGCAAGGTGATGTGGCGATCTTCATGCACGATGTGGCCACCCATATCCGCATCGCCGGTGAAGAACACCAGTTGAGCGAGCGCGAAACCATCGTGTTCCGCCGCCACGGCGAACAGTGGCTGGCCTGCCACGAGCACCTGTCGGTCGTATCGCCGGCCTGATCATCTTTTTACGCGGCCCTGCCGCCCTGCCATCGCACCCACAAGAAGGCCCGCGCACTGCGCAGGCTACAACAACCGCGCTGGAGCATCACCATGAGCCACTCGACCGGTATCGAGACCAACGGCGTCGAACAGATCCCCGACGATCAACGCGACGCTTCCCCGCTGGACCTGTTCCGCCTGATCTTCGGCGGTGCCAATACCTTTGCTACCGCCGTGCTGGGCAGCTTCCCGGTGCTGTTCGGGCTGTCGTTCCAGGCGGGTGTGTGGGCGATTCTGCTCGGCGTTGCCGTCGGCGCGCTGATCCTTGCACCAATGGGCCTGTTCGGGGCGCTGAACGGCACCAACAACGCAGTGTCTTCAGGCGCACACTTTGGCGTGCATGGGCGTATCGTCGGCTCGTTCCTGTCGCTGCTGACAGCGGTGGCGTTCTTCTCGCTGTCGGTGTGGAGCTCGGGCGATGCTTTGATCGGCGGGGCCAAGCGCCTGGCCGGCCTGCCGGAAACCGACCTTACCCTTGGCCTGGCCTACGGCCTGTTCGCGGTGCTGGTGCTGGTGGTGTGCATCTTCGGCTTCCGCTTCATGCTGTGGGTCAACAAGATTGCCGTGTGGGCTTCGAGCCTGCTGTTCCTGCTGGGTATCGTCGCCTTTGCAGGGCCGTTCGATGCCGGTTACGCCGGCAGCGTCAACCTGGGCCAGGCGGGCTTCTGGGCAGCCTTCGTCGGTGCAGCGATCCTGGCCATGAGCAACCCGGTGTCGTTCGGCGCCTTCCTGGGTGACTGGTCACGCTACATCCCGCGTGAAACGCCCAAGGCGCGCATCATGCTGGCCGTGATTGCCGCCCAGGGCGCCACGCTGATTCCGTTCCTTTTCGGCCTGTGCACGGCCACCCTGGTTGCAACCCAGGCACCGGACTACATCGCCGCCAACAACTATGTAGGTGGCCTGCTGGCCGTGGCACCGACCTGGTTCTTCCTGCCGGTGTGCCTGATTGCGGTGATCGGCGGCATGTCCACCGGCACCACGGCGCTGTATGGCACCGGTCTGGACATGTCCAGCGTGTTCCCGCGCTTGCTCAGCCGCGCCGGCGCCACGTTGCTGATCGGTGTACTGGCGATCGGCTTCATTTTCGTCGGCCGTTTCACCTTCAACCTGGTGCAAAGCGTGTCGACCTTTGCGGTGCTCATCATCACCTGCACCAGCCCGTGGATGGTGATCATGATCCTCGGCCTGATTACCCGCCGCGGCTTCTACCACGCCGATGACCTGCAGGTGTTCACCCGCGGCCAGCGTGGTGGCCACTACTGGTTCCTGCACGGCTGGAACTGGCGCGGCATGGGGGCGTGGATCCCCAGCGCGGCGGTCGGCCTGTGCTTCGTCAACCTGCCGGGGCAGTTCGTCGGCCCGCTGGGCGACCTGGCCGGCGGCATCGACCTGAGCCTGCCGGTCACCCTGGGGCTGGCTGGCGTGCTGTACCTGCTCTTGCTCAACCTGTTCCCTGAACCTGCTGGCGTGTATGGCCCTCAAGGCCCGCGTTGGGTGCGTTGCAAAAGCACCACGCACACGCCCGTGACCACTGCCGAAATGGCCTGACTGGAAACCGACCATGACCACTTCCCACTATATCGCCGGCCGCTGGGTCGAAGGCCAGGGCAGCGACTGCATCAGCGTCAACGACCCTGCGCTGGGGCAACCGTTCGCTGAATTCATGGCTGCCAGCGTTGCCCAGGTCGACCAGGCCGTGGCCGCCGCCCGTAGCGCCCTGCCCGCCTGGAAAAGCACCAGCGCCAGCGAGCGTGCAGCCTTCCTGCGCGGCTTTGCCGAACAGCTCGGGCAGCGCCGCGAAGCGTTGATCACGCTGCAGATTCGTAACAACGGCAAGCCGCGCCACGAGGCGGAAATCGACCTGGATGACGCCATCGCCACCTTCACCTACTACGCCGAACTGGCAGAACAGCTGCCCTCGAAAAACCGCGATGTGCCGCTGGCCGTACCCGGCTTCACTGCCCGCACCCGCCTGGAGCCTGTGGGCGTGGTTGGCCTGATCGTGCCGTGGAACTTCCCGCTGGTGACCAGCGCCTGGAAGCTCGCCCCGGCCTTGGCCGCTGGCTGCACCGTTGTGCTCAAGCCGTCGGAAGTCACCCCACTGATCGAGCAGGCCTACGGCCAGATCGCCGATGCCCTGGGCCTGCCGGCTGGCGTGCTGAACATCGTCAATGGCAAGGCCGAGACTGGCGCTGCGTTGAGCAACCACAACGGCCTGGACAAGCTGTCGTTCACTGGCAGCAACAGCGTCGGTAGCCAGGTGATGCGCAGCGCTTCGGCGCAGTGCCGGCCGGTAACGCTGGAGCTGGGCGGCAAGTCGGCCATCGTGGTGTTCGATGATTGCGATGTGGACCAGGCCGTGGAATGGATCGTCGCCGGCATCACCTGGAACGCCGGGCAAATGTGCTCGGCCACTTCGCGCCTGCTGGTGCAGGACGGTATTGCCGATGCGCTGCTGCCGCGCCTGCAGGCGGCACTGGAAAACTTGCGGGTGGGTAACCCGCTGACCGAAGAAGTCGACATGGGCCCGCTGACCAGCCAGGCACAATGGCTGAAAGTGGCGAGCTACTTTGCCACCGCACGCGAGGAAGGTTTGCAGTGCCTGGCCGGTGGCAAGGCGCTGGACCGGGACGGCTGGTTCGTCAGCCCGACGCTGTATGCCGATGTGCCAAAAGACAGTCGCCTGTGGAGCGAGGAGATCTTTGGGCCGGTGCTGTGTGCACGGCGGTTTGCCAGCGAGGAACAGGCGATTGCCGAGGCCAACGACAGCCGCTTCGGGCTGGTAGCCACCGTCTGCTCCGCTGACCTGGAACGTGCCGAGCGCGTGGCCGATGCGCTGGAAGTCGGCCATGTGTGGATCAACTCGGTGCAGGCCGTGTTCGTCGAAACCTCGTGGGGCGGCACCAAAGGCAGCGGGATCGGCCGTGAACTGGGGCCTTGGGGGTTGTCGGCCTACCAGTCGGTCAAGCATGTGACGCGGTGCCTCGGCTGATACTGCAGGGGCCGCGCTGCGGCCCTTTTCGCGATACAAACCCTCCCCGCGTGACTTTCCCCTCCCCCCGCAAAGTCCCACTTCCTGGTACCCCCACAATCACAACACCAGGCCGGACCACCCATGCACCCTCAACGTACCGCCTTGCACAACGAACTGCACGCCCGCCCGTCGCTGTATTTCGACGGCCCGGCGCATGTCTTCCACCTGGCCCTGCTCGGCGGTGATGCTGCCTGTGCAGCCCTGCTGCAACGCTGCTGCCCGGATGCCCTGGACGCAACGGCAGCCCAAGGCATCACCCGCCTGGACGGCCACCCGTTCAAGTGGGAACGGCACACCGAGTTCTTCACCCTGACACTGGTAGTGCCCTGCACGGCTGCCGATACCGAGTGGCAAGCCCTGCCACCCGTGCTGGCCGAGGCCATCGCCCCGCAGGCGGCACAGGTGATCAACGCCGTGCAGGTGCTGGTACGCGACGAGCAAGGCCTGGACCTGCACCAATACGGTTTCAAAGACCCCTGCGGCTCGTGCGTCGGTGGTGGCGATGCGGTGGTGTGGAGTGACTTCCGCCTGACCGAGGACGGCACCAACCGCTTCCTGTTCATCAACCGCCGCCTCAATGCCTACCGCCAGGGCCGCATGATCCGCCGCCTGCTGGAGATCGAGACGTACCGGATGATGGCCTCGCTCACCCTGACCACGGCCAAGGCCCTGAGCCAGGAACTGGATGCCTTCGACAAAACCCTGGTCACCCTTTCCGAGCGCAGTGCCGGGGGTGAAGGGCATGATTCCAAAGGACTGCTGGAAGCCATTGCCCACCTGTCACGCCAGGTTGTAAGCCGCACGGTAAAAACCCGCCACCGCTTCGGCGCCACCCAAGCCTATGCACAACTGGTGTTCGAACGCCTGGGCGAACTGCGGGAAAGCCATGTGGGTGACTGTCAGCGCCTGGGGGTGTTCATCGAGCGTCGGTTCAAGCCGACCGTGCGCTACTGCGCGGCCACCGAGCAGCGGCTGGAACAATTGGCGAAGAACGTGGCGAACCTGGGCGACTTGCTGCAGGCGCGGGTGCAAGTGGAGATGGAAGAACAGAACGCCGGCATTCTGCACAGCCTCAATGCCCGGGCTGATGCCCAGGTAAAGATCCAGCGGGCGGTGGAGGGGCTGTCGATCATCGCCATCACCTACTACCTGCTGAATCTGTTCAAGCTGCTGTATGGCGGGCTGAATGTGCTGGGGTTGGGGCTGACGGCGCGGGATGGGTTATTGGCCATGGCGCCGCCAGTGTTGTTGGTGTTGCTGGTGATTTTGCTGCGGATCAGGCAAGCCAAGCAGCATTGAGGTCGGGGGCGCTTGGCGCCCCCGCTCTTTACACCGACTCGTCAGCGGGGCGAGCGCCCTCTTGCACCAGCACCATGCTCTGTGGCGATGACAGCGGAATGCCTTCGTCGCGCAACCGCCCGAGAATGGTGAACAGCAGGTCACTGCGGGTACCCGATACCTGTCGCGGCCCGGCTACATAACCACTCACGCCAATCACCATTCCGCTGCTGGTCAAGTCCTTGAACGACACCGACGTAGCCGGTGCATCCAGAATCGCCTCATGCTCGTGGTATGCCGCCAGCAGCAGCTCGCGCACACGGTTGGCATCGGTTTCCAGTGGCAACGTCAGGGTAATACCGACCACCCCCAATGCATTGCCCATGGTCACGTTGCGCACGTTCTGCGAAATGAACTGCGAGTTGGGCACGATCACCGTCGAACGGTCCGACATCTGGATCTCGGTGGCGCGCACGTTGATGCGGCGGATATCACCCTCGACACCTGCCAGGCTCACCCAGTCGCCCACCTTTACCGGGCGCTCGGTCAGCAGGATCAGGCCGGAGATGAAGTTCTGCACGATTTGCTGCAAACCGAAACCGATACCGACCGACAGGGCACTGACCACCCAGGTCAGGCTGGTGAGGTTGATGCGCAAGGTCGACATCACCAGCATGGCCAGGAACAGGAAGCCCAGGTAACCCACCAGGGTCACCAGCGAGGCGCGCATGCCGGCGTCCATGTCGGTTTCCGGCAGCAGGCGATCACTCAGCCAGCGCTTGACCACGCGAATGGCGAACAGGCCACCGAAGAAAATCGCCAGGGCCAGCAGAATGTCCTGCGGCACGATGTTCAGGTTGCCGAGCAGCTTGCCGCCGGTGCCGTCCCAGTCGCCCAGGCTCAGCAACAGTTCGCTGGGGCTGGTGCCCGATGGCATCAATACCAGCAACAGCGCCAGGAACAGCACGATGGTGCGGCCGATGCCGGCCAGGATGGTGCTGGCCTGTGCCTGATGGCGCGGCGCCAGGCCCAGGGTAGAAGCCAGTGCCAGGCCACCGGGCTGACGTGGCGACAACAGGGTTTCGCACAGGTCGCCAAAGAACGTGGTCAGCAAGTAGGCACAGGTGACGACCAGGCTGACCCACAGCAACTTGGCGGTGAGGAAGTAGGCAAGCGTCAGGTAACCGGCGAGCAGCGCCAGCAGAATCAACGACAACCAGATGACCATCACGAACGGGATCAGCCCGGCCAGGCCCGTGGGGCGCTCCAGGTCATGCTTGCGCAGGGTGCGGCGGTAACGCAGCAACGCGCCGGCAAAGATGAACGCCACCACCAGCGCGGTCAGCCCGTTGACGGCCACCGTCAGCGCCAGGCTGGCGCCGATCACACTGTTCATGCGCTCCATGGTCATCATGACCATCAGTGCCAATGCCAGCACCTTGGGGAACCAGCCCAGCGCGCTGGCCACTTCGTCGTGGATCGGCGGCAGCCGCCAGGACGGACGCTGCAGCATCAGCATGGCGCGGCCCAGGCCGGTGATGAAGGCACTGAACACCACCAGGGCGAGAATGTGGTTGGTCAGGCTGGCGATATCGCTGCCCAGCTCGGCGCTGCTCTCCAGCCCCCAGCGCAGCAGCGAAACAGAACCGGCGATGGTGCCCAGGGTTGCCAGGCTGACGCCCAGGGCCAAGGCACTGCGGCGAAGACGGCCCTCAGGCAACCAGCCCACCATGGCGCTGGCCAGCAACCGCTCAAGCACGCGCCGCACCAGAGTCCAGACCAGAATCGCCGCCACCAGGCTGGTAATGAACAGCCAGCGGTTTTCGGCGCTGAAGGCACTGCTGATGGCATCGGCTGCCTCGCCGCGCAGGTCACGCAGGCGCGCCACGTCGTCCTGGGTGGGGCGGATGATGCTCTGCCAGAACGCCGGGCTCAGTGGCGAGGCCGCACGGCTGGTGATCTGCGAGTTGAACTGACTGCGGCGCAGGTTGACGATTTGCGTGGACAGGTCGCGTGCTGACTGGGTCAGCTTGGTGGCCTGATCCTGCTGGGCCACCAGCGCCTTTTTTTCGGCCTCCAGGGCTTTGCGCTGCTGGGTCAGGGTGGCGGCCTCGTCCGGCTGGACCGGGCCAATCACCTTCAGCTTGTCGTCGAGCTTTTCCACATCGGTGGTGCGCTGCGCACTCAAGGCGTCCGCCTGGCGCTGCACCTGCATCGCGGCCAGGCGCAATTGCGACAGCAGGTCGTCGTTGGCCTCACTGGTGACGCCCTGGCGGACCTGATCCAACCGGTCGCTCAGTTGCTCGATGCTGGCGTTTTCATCCAGCGCTGGCGCTTCGGCTGCCGCCAGGTTGGACAATGGCGTGGCCGGGGCCGACCACGCCGGGCTGGCAAGCGCCAACAGCAGGACCATAAGGCCTGCGCAATAACGGGCAAGGCTGACACGCCTCATCGACTATTCCTCTTTACAACTCGATTTGGCGGGGGATTCTACGCGGCTTCAAGCCATCAGGAGAGTGCCGTCTCTCGTTTGAGTAGCTGCTGTTTGCGCTCGACGCCCCAGCGGTAGCCGCTGATGTCGCCGTCCCGACGCACAACCCGGTGGCACGGGATGGCCACGGCAATGTGGTTGGCCGCGCAGGCCATGGCGACTGCACGCACCGCTTTGGGCGCACCGATGCGCTCGGCGATGTCGGTGTAGCTGACCCGGCTGCCGGCCGGCACCTCGCGCAGGGCCTGCCACACCCGCTCCTGAAACGCCGTGCCCTGTACATCCAGCGGCAAGGTCAGGCCCAGCGCCGGGGCTTCGACGAAGCCCACCACTTCTGCAACCAGCTGTTCGTAGGCGCTGTCGCCGCCAATCAGACGGGCTTTGGGGAACTGGTCCTGCAAGTCTTGCAACAGGGCCTCGGGATCGTCGCCCAACAGAATCGCGCAAATACCCTTCTCGCTTTGGGCCACCAGGATCGCGCCCAGTGAACACTGACCGATGGCGAAATGGATCGTTGCCCCGGTGCCGCCAGCACGGAATTGCCGGGGGCGCATGCCCAGGCGCTGACCGGCGCTTTCGTAGAAGCGGCTGTTGGAGTTGTAGCCCGCATCGTAGATGGCGTCAGTGACTGAACGTTCACCGTCTTCCAGGTGCGCACGCACACGCCGGGCGCGGAAGGCGGTGGCGTAGGCCTTGGGGGTTACGCCGGTTTCAGCCTTGAACAAGCGATGCAGGTGGAAGGGGCTGACAGCCAACTGCGCGCTGAGCTGGTCGAGGCTGGGGGCAGGGTCGCAGGTTTCGATCAGGCGACAGGCGCGGGTGACCAACTGGCTGTGGCGGCTGGTGCTGGCTTTGCTGATGCAACGTTTGCAGGCGCGGTAACCGGCCGCTTCGGCGGCAACGGGGGTATCGTAGAACTCGACGTTGCTGCGCTTGGCCATGCGCGATTTACAGCCGGGGTGGCAGTACACGCCGGTGGTGCGCACGGCGTAGACGAAGTGGCCGGTGGCGTTGGAGTCACGGGACTCGACGGCTTGCCAGCGTTGGTCGGGGGTGGTGTAGGCGTTCATCTTTGATTTCCGAGTATGTTGTTGCTTGTACCCGCGAAAGGGCCGGCACAAGCAATGCAAAAGCCTCAGGCCCGCCACAGGTACCAGGCCGCCACGGTACGGTATGGGCGCCAGCCGCCACCCAGCGAGCGCATCTGCGCAGGCGTTGGCGCCTTCTCCAGCCCCTTGAGCCGTCGATAGCCCTCGCGCACACCAAAATCGTCCACTGGCAGAATGTCCGACCGCTCCAGGCTGTAGATCAGCAGCATCTCCACCGTCCACCGCCCTACCCCACGCAATGCCACCAGGCGCTCGATCAGGGCTTCATCAGCCATGGCCAATGCCTCTTCCCGCGTCGGCACCAGGCCTTCCAGCCGGGCCTGGGCAATGCCCTGCACCGTGGCCATCTTGCTTGCCGAAAACCCACAGGCACGCAGGGTGTCTGGGCTGACAGCCAACAGTTGCTCCGGTGCCGGGAACGCAACCTGCGGGAACAGCGCCAGCAACCGGCCAAGGATCGCCTCTGCGGCGCGGGCATGCAGCTGCTGGTAGGCAATCGCCCGCACCAGTGCCTCATAAGGCTCGCGCCCCGGTGTGGCCTGGTGCAGGCACGGCCCGGTCGCCGCGACGTGCCGCGACCAGTCCGGATCGAGCGCGGCAAGGTAATTAGTGGCCTCGCGCAAGGCCTGCGGCGAAACGTCGGCCAGAATCATGGCACCTCCATCAAGTCGATTGCAGGTCCAGCTTAGCGCAGCCGTTCATCGGGCAAACGCCGGTTCTTGCTCGGCTAATTCCTGGCATACCATTGCTCCACGCCATCATCCCCGCATAGAATTGAGAACAATTCACAATCGCACACATCAAGGGACCGGGCCTTCGCTACGATGCAGATCAACGACACGCTCAAACCGGCCGAGGTCGCTCTGCTGTACCAGTCCCACCATGCCTGGCTGCGCGGCTGGTTGCGTAGCCGGGTCGGTTGCGGCGAGCATGCCGCCGACCTGGCTCAGGATACCTTCGTACGCTTGCTGCGCGCCCGCCAGGTGTCACCGCTGAAAGAGCCGCGCGCCTACCTCAGCAGCATCGCCCGTGGCTTGATGATCGACCAGTTCCGCCGCCGCGCACTGGAGCGGGCCTACCAGGAAAGCCTTGCGCACTTGCCCGAGGCTGAAGTGCCCAGCGAGGAAGACCGGTTGGTCATCCTCGATGCCCTAGAGCGCCTGGACCGTGCCCTGCACCAGTTGAAACCGCGTGTACGCCAGGCGTTTCTGCTGGCCCAACTGGACGGTTTGAGCATCGTGCAGATCGCCCAGCAGCTGGACGTATCCCGCGCCACCATCGAGCGCGACCTGGCCAAGGCCCTGGGCGTCTGCTACCGGTTGCGCTATGCCGACACCTGACAGCACACCCGCGCAGGCACAGGTCGACCAGGCGATCGACTGGCTGGTAAAACTGCGCTTCGACCGCCCCAGCGCACGCACCGAGCAACAGTTCCGGCAATGGCTGGCCAGCCACCCGCACAACCCGCTGGCCTGGCAACGTGTCAGCCACCTCAGTGACGAGATGGCCGCGTTGCCCAAGGACCTGAGCCGGCGCACCCTGGACGGCGGCCAGCGCCAACGCGTCAGCCGCCGGAACCACCTTAAGTTGCTGGGGCTCCTGGCCGTGGGCGGCAGCCTGGGCTGGGCTGCACGCGAACCGTTGGGCCTGCCACAACTGCTGGCCGACAGCAGCACCGCCACAGGTGAACGGCGCCAATGGCAAGGCAGCGACGGCAGCCGCATCCAGCTCAACACCGCCAGCGCCATCGACTTGCGCTACAGCGCAGCGCAACGCCGGCTGGAACTGATCCACGGCGAGGTCAGCCTGGACAGCAACCCGAATGACAACCGACCGTTCCGTATCGACACCCGTGTCGGCCCGCTGACCACACTTGGCAGCCAGCTGTTGCTGCGCGAAAACAGCCAGGGCCTGCTGCTGTCGGTGCGTCGTGGCGAAGTTACGCTGTTCCCCTCTTCCGCGTCTGCGCGGCAAATCGAGCAGGGCGAAACCTTGCAGGTCGGGGCAAATGGCAGCATCCACGCAGTGACGCTGCACAGCGACCCGTGGGGCTGGACCGACGGTGTTCTCAGTGTGCAGCAGATGCCATTGGCCGAGTTTGTCGCCGAACTCGGCCGGTACCGTCCAGGCCTGTTGCGCTGCGCGCCTGAAGTGGCAAGCTTGAAAGTGTCTGGCACCTTTCAGTTGGCTGACACCGAGCAGGTCCTGCAACTGCTCACTCGCAGCCTGCCTGTGCGGGTCGACTACAGGACGCGCTTCTGGGTAAACGTTGGCGCAGCCTGAAAGGTCATCATTGCGCTACAGCGCGTATGCGCCCCGCACGCCGGTACGACTGCCTGGCAAAACACACGAACAACCCGGCCATCAGCGCCAGCGCCATGGGCAAGCCATGTGGCGCCACATTCATTGCCGCGCCACTGAGCAGCGGCCCGATCAGGCTCCCCACGCCCCACAGCAACCCTACGCTGGCGTTGGCAGTGACCAGGTCTTGGCCTTTGAAGCGCTGCCCGATCAACACCAGCGCCAAGGTGTAGATACCCCCTGCCACCGCGCCCAGTACTACCAACAGCGGCCACAGCAGCCAGGTGAGGTTCAACAGCCAAGGCAGGCCGATGCCGATCGCCATCGCCACCAGCCCGCACACCAGGTGCAGCCCGGTGCGCTCCACCCGGTCCGCCAGCCAGCCCAGCGGCAGCTGGAACAGCATGTCGCCAGCAAACACCACAGTCACCATCAGCGCCGCGACGCCCACGGCAAAGCCATGGCTGGTGGCATACACCGGCAACAGCGACAGCACCACGGCATCGAAGAACGAGAAGAACAGCACGGCCACGCACAGCGCCGGCGCCACACGGAAGAACCCGGCCAGGCCAAAGCTCTTTTCGCCCTCTTCATGTTCGACATGGTCGTTGGGCACGGTCAGCACGATGCACAGCAGCGCCAGGCCATAGCAAGCGGTGACCACCCCGGTGATCCACGGGCTATCGGCACCCAGCACCGCCAGCATGGCCGGGCCGAGCACCTGAAAGCCGGTGAAGCTGGTGGCATACAGGGCCATGATCTTGCCGCGGTTGTGCTCCGGGCACAGCTCGTTGACCCACGACTCGCCGAGGATGATGGCAATCCCCATGCCCAGCCCGAGGCCCAGGCGCAGCAGCGCCAGCAGCCACAGCGAACCGAATGCCGACTCGAGCAAGGCAATGCTGACCGTGCACAGGCTGAAACACAGCAAGTAGATGGTGCGCCGGGTGAGGTGACGGCAGCAGGCATCGACCAGAAACGCCGAGAGCATCATGCCCGCAGCAGGGATGGCCGAGATGATGCCGATTTCCAGAGTGCTCGCCCCCGCTTCATGCAGGCGCAACGACACCAGCGGCAAGCTGGCCCCCAAACTGAAACCCACGACCGACACGGCGAACAACAGGCCCGCCAGCAAACGCATGTTCATGTACCACTCCTTGCAAACCGAAAAGACGTGCAGACACAGGCGCGCACGCCAGGGTAGCGAGCGACGCAAAAGCGCAGATCAGTTCAGGCGAGGTGTGGCGAGAAGGTGAAGGCAAACAGCACGCTGCGGCGGCGCTTGAGCACCGTGTCGCTCGGCCACGCACGACGCAAGGCCTGGAAGGCAGGCTGACGGGCGTGTGGCAGGGACTGGGTACGGCGCATTGCTTTGACTACTACGCAGGTGGTTGGAAAAAGAGGCGGCACTCTAGGCCAAGGGTGTCAGGTCGTCAATCGTCGGGGCCGCTGCGCGCCCCATCGCCGGCAAGCCAGCTCCCACAGGTTTTGCACATGGCTCAAGGTCTGTGCAGCCGGGGTGGGAGCTGGCTTGCCGGCGATGGGCTGCAAAGCAGCCCCGGCAATGTTAGCGCTTACCGGTACTCGGCAAGAACACCGCCAACAACCCGAACAGCGGCAGGAACGAGCACACCCCATACACATATTCAATGCCGCGCAGGTCCGCCACATACCCCAGCAGCGCCGCACCAATGCCGCCAAATCCGAACATCAGCCCGAAGAAGATACCGGCGATCATGCCCACGCTGCCCGGTACCAGCTCCTGCGCATAGACCACAATCGCGGAAAACGCCGACGCCAGGATAAAGCCGATCACCACGCTCAACACCGTGGTCCAGAACAGGTCGGCATACGGCAGTGCCAAGGTGAACGGCGTCACACCCAGAATCGAGAACCAGATCACCGCCTTGCGCCCGATGCGGTCACCGATCGGCCCGCCAAAGAACGTACCGGCCGCCACCGCGCCGAGGAACAGGAACAGGTGCAGTTGCGAGCTGGCCACCGACACATCGAACTTCTCGATCAGGTAGAAGGTGAAGTAGCTGGTGAAGCTGGCCATGTAGAAGTACTTGGAGAACACCAGCAAGCCCAGCACGATCAGCGCCGCAATCACCCGGTTGCGCGAGATGCCGTGGGTGGCTTGCACCGCCTTGCGCGCCTTGGCCTGGTTGAGGTGCTCCTTGTACCAGCCACGCAGCATCAAGGTGACGCCAAAGAAGAACAGCGCGGCCAGGCCGAACCAGGCGACGTGGGTCTGGCCGAATGGAATGACGATGGCCGCCGCCAGCAGCGGGCCCAGGGCCGAACCGGTGTTGCCGCCCACCTGGAAGGTCGATTGGGCCAGGCCGAAGCGCCCGCCAGAGGCCAAGCGTGCAATACGCGAGGTTTCCGGGTGGAACGTCGATGAGCCGATACCGACCAGCGCCGAGGCCAGCAAGATCATCGGGAAGCTGCCCACAAAAGCAAGCATCACGATGCCCACCAGCGTGCACAAGGTGCCCATCGGCAACAGGTTCGGTGTCGGCCGGCGGTCGGTGAAAAAGCCGACCCAGGGTTGCAGCAACGAAGCGGTGATCTGGAACGTCAGCGTGATCAGGCCGATCTGGGCAAAGCTCAGGTCGTAGTTGGCCTTGAGCATCGGGTAGATCGCCGGCAGCACCGACTGGATCAGGTCGTTGATCAGGTGCGCCAGGGCGCAGAAACCAATGATGCGCATCACCAGCGGCGTGGCTTGGTTTGCCGTTGCGTTGGTGGACGCGGTGGAGGCACTACTGATGGCCATTTGCCTAAATCTCCGTCCTCAGGTTTGGGATCCGATTATCAGGAAACAAATAGATACATAGCTACCTTTTTTATCCCTCCGTCGCGACGTACTTGAAAATGGTTCTCAATATAATTAGCATCCTTGACCCATACCCCTGTCATCGTTGGGCGAAACGGCCCCTATCGTGAGCAGACCTACCCATGAGCCCGATGCCCGCCATGCAACTGCAGCCCGACCCACAGCAGGAAGCGCTGGAGTGGTTTTCGCTATTGCGCCAACCCGGCTGTGACGAAGCCCAGCGCCAGGCATTTGCGGCCTGGTGCCAGGCCCCCGATAACGCTCGCGCCTATGCCGAGCTGGAAACGTTCTGGCAGCAGTTGCAGCCACCACCCGCCCGCCCCCGCCCACGGCAGGTCACTGTGCGCCGCAGCCACCTGGGCAAATGGCTGGCACTTGTGTTCCTGCTTGTATTAAGCGCCGCAGCTTACCTCTACTGGCCGCTGATGCAGCGCCTGGCCAGCGAGTTGCACACCGACGTGGGCGAACGCCGCAGCACGCGCCTGGCAGATGGCACCACGCTTAACATGGACAGCGCCAGCGCCATGAACGTCGACCTGCGCGGCCGTACGCGTCAACTGCACCTGGTGCAGGGCCAGGTGTACCTGGAGGTTGTGCTCGATGGACGGGCGATGGAAGTGGAAGTGGGCAGCGCACGCATCCAGGTGTTCGGCACTCGCCTGCAGGTCGCCCGCCATGCAGATCATGATGAACTCGTGGTAATCAGTGGCAAGGCCATGGTCACCCAAGGGGGGGATCAACGCATGGTCTCGGCGGGTGAGCGGGTTACCTTTGATGACATGCGTATCGACCCGGTGCAGAAAGCCGACCTGAAAACCGCCGACAGCTGGCGCAACGGCCGCCTGAAAGCCACCGACATGCCTTTGGGGCAGGTGCTGGAGCGCCTTGCCGGGTACCAGGGGCAACGCCTGTGGATGATGGATGAACAAATGGCCCATCGGCGCGTAAGCGGTGATTTCAACCTCGACCAGCCACAGGGAAGCCTGCAATCCCTGGCTGCGGCCCAGCATCTGCAGCTTCAGGGCGTGCTCGGGCACTGGCTTGTGGTGCGCTGAAACCACGCCCGGCCGCTAAGTTTTTGAAAGCGTGCAAATTTTTTTTGAAATGAGTGTTGACAGGGGGGCCGTTCAAGAGAATAATGCGCGCCATCGGCTACATAGCTCAGTTGGTTAGAGCATAGCATTCATAATGCTGGGGTCCGGGGTTCAAGTCCCTGTGTAGCCACCAAACAAGACGAAGGGCTTACCGCAAGGTAAGCCCTTTTTCTTTGCCTGCGAAAAAGGGCTCGCCCGCCAACAACTGTCTTTTACAAAGTCCAAAGCTGGCGCTATCCCTGTAGGAGCGGCTTTAGCCGCGAACACCGGCGAAGCCGGTGCCATATACCGCGTTGCGTTCTTCGCGGGCACGCCCGCTCCCACAGGGTGTGGCGGAGGTCCGCTAAGTATTCAGAACTCCCACTTCGAACTCACCATGAAATTACGCGGCTCGCCATACGACGCGCTGTTGAAGTTGTCATCGAATGAACTGAAGTACTTTTCATCAAACAAGTTGTTCACTGTGGCGGTCGCCGACCACTGCGGCGTGAGTTGATAGCGAGCCATCAGGCCAACGGTGGCATAGTCTCCCTGCTTGATCTTCACCGGGTTACCGACCTGCCAAGGCGTGGCGGTAAAGTGCATGCCGCTCTGCCAGTTCACACCACCACCAATGGTCAGGCGCTCCAGTTCACCAGGCAGCTGGTAAGTGCTCCACAGCTTGAACATGTCCATCGGGATGGTGGTCTTGACCCGCTCGCCGTCATTGTCCTTCACCCTGGAATGGGTATAGCTGGCTGCCAGGTTCCAGCCCGGCGCCAGCTCCCCGCTGACCTCCATGTCGATACCGCGGGTGGTGGTCTTTTCTGCGCGATACGCGGTGATCAGGCCATCACTGCCGGCCACGGTCCCGTCGGCCACGGCATCGTTGTCCAGCTTGACTTCATACAACGCAAAAGCGGTGTTCAGGCGGCCACCGAAATACTCGCTCTTCAGGCCAAGTTCGTAGTTGTCCCCTTCACGCGGCTCCAGCAGCTTTCCTGCCTGGTTACGGTAGGGCTGCGGCTTGAAGATACTGGTGTAGCTGGCGTAGACCGAGTGCACATCGTTCAGGTCGTAAACCACGCCTGCATAGGGCGTCACCTCCCCCGTGGCCTTGACCGAATCATCGGTGTCGTAGGGCTGCAGGCTGGCAACGTGGTAATGGAACAGGGCGTCGTACTGGTAATTGCTGACCCGCGCACCCAGGATCACCGACAGATCATCCGTCGGTTTCAGGCGCGTCGCCAGATAGGCCCCGGTTTGGCGCTGGTCGATATCATCGTCTTCACGGTTGAAGTTGTAGGACGGTGTCGGGCCTTGGTTGTCCCAGGTCCAGATGTTCACCGGCACACCGCTGACGCCATTGTTGCTGCTGCCGTTCGCCAGCAGGTTGCCAAAGCCGTTGCGGCGGTTCTCATAGCTTTGGTAATTGAAGCCCATCACCAGCTCGTGTTCACGCCCCAGCAACTGGAACGGGCCACTGAGCATCACATCGATGCCGCGTTGCTTCTGCGTGTTGTCACCCTTGGTGGCGGTGTAACGCAAACCGTCGCCCGTGGTCGGGTTGACCACGCCCGTGGTGGTGCCGACGATGACCGAGTCGTAATCGCGCGTGCCGTACAGATAGTTGGCGGCGAGCTTGAGCGACCAGCCTTCGCCCAAGCGCTGCTCAAGCGAGGTAAAGGTGTTCACCGACTCCTGATGGTTGCTGCTATCGCGGCTGGCACCGTTGTACGAGCGTGGCATGCGGTACTGGAAGCCACGCCCAGAGCCATCGGTGGCCACAACCGGCAAGCCGGTGGTGGAGAAGCCACGCGGGTCGCTGTCCAGGTACTCCACGCCCAGGGTAAACAGGGTATCCGGCGTCAGGTCCATCTCGCTGACGCCATATACGATGGTCTTCTGCTGCTGCAGGTGGTCGGTGAAGCTGTTGGCCTGCTGGTACGCCGCCACGGCACGGCCGCGCACCGCGCCGTTGTCGGTCAGCGGGCCGGACACATCCACTTCGGTGCGGAACAGGTCCCAGGAACCGAGCCCGCCACTGATGTAGCCCTTGAAGTGGTCCGTTGGCTTCTTGCGCACCAGGTTTACCGTGCCGGACGGGTCGCCCGCCCCGGTCAACAACCCGGTAGCGCCCCGCACCACTTCGACCCGGTCGTAGATGGCCATGTCCGACAGCGCCTGGGGCAGCGCCTGGCTGAAGGCGAACGTGGTGGTGGGCATGCCGTCATATTGGTAGCTGTCGATCGCCAACCCACGAGAGAACACATACAGGCGGTCACTGCCAGGGCTCTGCACGTTGACCCCTGGCGTTTGCTCAAGCACTTGCCCGATGCTGCGCAGGTTCTGGTCTTCCATCCGCTGGCGGGTCATCACGCTGACCGACTGCGGCGTCTCGCGCAGGCTGAGGTTGAGCTTGGTGGCGGCGTTCGTGATACCCGTGGTGTACGAACCCGTGCCCTCGGTGGTGCTACCCGGCAACTGACTATTGACGGTGGTGACGCCCAACTCCAGCGCCCCGTCATTGCCCGGCACGCTGACCAGTACAAAGCCATCGGCACTCCCTTGCGCCTGCAGGCCCTGCCCGCCCAGCAGCACGGCAAACCCTTCATTCACGCCGTAACTGCCCTGCAAACCGGTGCTGCGCCGCCCTGCCACCTGGCTGGCGTCGAACGAAATGGCCACGCCGGCCTGGCGAGCGAAGCTGCTGAGCACATCCCCCAACTGCCCTGCCGGGATGTCATAGCGCTGCACCTGCTGCTGGGCTGCGGCCACAGGCGCCAGCAGCAGCGGCAGGCTGCCCAGCCCCAGGTGAAGCCCCAGGGCCAGCGCATTGCGAGGCGTGAAAGGGATGCGCGCGCGCAAGTTCGAAAGCATGTTCCCGATACTCCGTTATGTTGGCTTACGACAAGGACGCACGGAAATCGAGAACTGGAAGCAGACAGGAATGTTTTTTATCTGAGCTCGGATTCAGGCAGGTAGCGCACCCGCGTGATCCAGGGCGTGTAGTGATCGATGCCCAGCGGCAGACTACGTGCCAACAGGCGCAATGCCCGCTCACTGTCGTCGGCCGGCAAGACAGCGGTCACGCGAATGTTCGCCAGGGCCTTGCGATCGAACAGCAGGTAGCCCGAATGGTTACGGCTCAGCTGTTCGAGCACCTCGACCAGCGGCCGCTCGCGTACCACCAGCTGATGCCGGGCCCAGGCCTGCTCCACGCCCCTGCCGTCGACAGGCTGTACTTCACCTGGCCCCGTCGCGTCGAAATGCAGTTCCTGGCCTGCCGATACCACCCGGCGCTGGCCATGGCTGTCGACTTCGGTAGTGGATTCGATCATTGCCAGGCGTGAGCCTTCGGCCAACAGCTCCACGACAAAACGCGTGCCCAACGCCCGCACACTGCCATGTTCGGTGACCACCTTGAACGGACGCCCGGCGTCCTTGGCCACATCCACCAGGATTTCCCCGCGCAGCAGGCGAACCGTCCGCGTCCGGTCATCGAAGTCCAGGTCGACGGCAGATCCGCCGTCCAGCCGAAGCAGGCTGCCATCAGGCAACTGCCGCGTGGCCCATTCACCGCTGCCAGTGCGAATATCGGCCAGCAGGTAGGCCGGCCCCTGCTGCACGAACAGCACCAACGGCAAGGCCAGCACCACAGCCAGCGCGAGCGCCTTCATGGCGTTGGCCGAACGCCGTTGCTGCTTGAACGCCCGCAGCGCACTGCGGGCTGGTGCATGCTTGAGCACCTGCAAGGGGGCCAAGGTTTCCTGCATACGCTGGAAGGCTTCGAGGTGCTCGCTGTCCTGCTCCAGCCAGGCACGAAACGCCTCACGGTCGCGACCGCTGGGCTGGTCGTCCAGGCGCACGAACCACTCGGCGGCCTCATGAAGAACTTCCGGGCTCACAGGCAGGCCTCTGCGGCGGCGTGACAGGCCAGCAGCGCTTGCACCAGGTAGCCTTGCACACTCTTGGTGGACACCTGCAAATGCTCGGCGATTTCGCTGTGGCTCAGGCCTTCGAGATGGCGCAGCACAAACGCCTGGCGTACACGCGGCTGCATGCGCGACAGGGCACGGTCGATCTGCTCCAGGGCTTGTATTGCCGTGTGAATCTGCTCGGGAGATGGCGCTTGCTCCATCTGTTCCACATGCAGCGCCAACGCTTCGCGATAGGCTTGCTCCAGCTTGTGCCGACGGCCACGGTCGATCAGCAGGCGCCGCGCCACCGTCGCCAGCAAGGCCCGAGGCTCGCGTGGGGCGACGTAACTGCCAGCACTGAGCAAACGAACGAACGTGTCCTGGGCCATGTCTGCGGCATGCTGCGGGCAGTTCAGGCGCTGGCGCAACCACACCAGCAACCAGCCGTGATAGCCCTTGTACAAGGCATCCAGGGTGTCTACGGCGGCGGGAGGGGTTGATTTCATCGCGAAGCTTCGCAAATGGGAATGATTCTATTCTAAGTGGCCATCACCCCAACTTGCAATCGCCGCCTCAACGCATACCCGTCACCGCCACTGCCAAACCAAGCCCGATCAACGCCAGCCCGATCACTCGGTCCACCAGCACTTGCCGCTCGATCATCGCCTTGCGCAATGCCGTGCTGGAGAAGAACACCGCCACCAGGCTGAACCACAGCCAGTGGGCAAAGGACATGAACGCCCCGTAGGCGAAGTCCAGCACCAATGGGCTACCGGGCTGGACTACCTGAGTGAACGCACTGATGACAAACAACATGGTCTTGGGGTTGAGGGCATTGGTCAGAAAGCCCGTTCGCAGGGCTTGCAATACGCCACCAGCGGTTTGCCCTAAACCATCCAGGCTGATGCGCCGGGTATTGGTCAATGACTGGTAGCCCAGATAGATCAGGTAGCCCGCACCCAGCACTTTCATGGTGAAGAACAAAGCCGGGCTCTGGCTGATGAGCACTGCAATGCCCAACACCGTGTACAGCACGTGCACCTGCACGCCCAGCGCAATGCCCACGGCAGCGGCCAGCCCGGCCCTTCGGCCCTGTGCATAACTGCTGCGGGTGACCATGGCGAAATCGGCGCCAGGGCTGATGACGGCGAGCAGGGTGAACAGGGCGACGGCGATGAGTTCGGTCATGCGGGTGGCTCTCGATAGGCGATGGAAATGCACAGACTGGATGATTATCGAGCGCTTATAGGGTGGGGAAAAATCGATTTATAGTGAGACATATCTGATAGTTTTTCTCACAGAGGTGTTTTGCCAGTACTGGCCTTTTCGCGGGCACGCCCGCTCCCACAGGATTTTCACAGGCATCTGGAGCTGTGTTGTACCTGTTGGAGCGGGCGTGCCCGCGAAGAGGCCGGGCCTGAAAACATACAAACCATGAAATTGCCGCCGTTGAACGCCTTCCGCTACTTCGACATCGCCGCCCGGACCGAAAGCTTCGTGCGCGCCGCCGAGCACCTGCACGTCACCCACGGCGCCGTCAGCCGCCAGGTACGCCTGCTTGAAGAACACCTCGGCGTGGACCTGTTCGAACGCCGTAACCGGGCCATTTTCCTCACCCCAGCCGGCCGCGCCCTGCAAGGCACTACCCAGGCGATCTTCGAACAGCTCGAAGGTGCCGTGCAGCGCTTGCAGCAACAGGCCCGCGACAATGTGCTGGTGCTGTCCTGCGAGCCGACCATCGCCATGCGCTGGCTGATCCCGCGCCTGCCGCGCTTCCATGCCGACCACCCCGACCTGCAGTTGCACCTGGTAGCCGCAGGCGGGCCGCTGGACTTCGCCCGTAGCGGTGTCGACCTGGCAATCCGCCGCGACGACTTTCACTGGGATAACCAGTTGTACAACCAGAAAATCTGCGACGAATGGATCGGCCCGGTGTGTCACCCCACTGCCCCCAACCAGCTGAACGGCCAGCGCCTGCTGCACAGCACCACCCGCCCCGGCGCCTGGCCCACCTGGTTACGCCTTAGCGGCCAGCAGGCGCGGCATAACGAACGCAGCGACTACGAGCACTTCTACCTGTCGATCCAGGCCGCCAGCGCCGGCTTGGGCGTGGCCATGGCCTCAGCCCTGATGGTGCGCGACGAACTCGACAGCGGGCAGTTGCAGGCGCCCTTTGGTTTTGTCCGCGATGGTTCGGCCTACTACCTGCTCAGCCCACAACCGGTCGAAGACGGCGGCAAGCGCCAGCGTTTTGCCGAATGGGTCACCAGCGAATGCCAGCGCTGCCTGGCTCACTTGGGCTTGATGCAGAACGACGAGCCAGCGCTGCCATCGCCGCCCCAGGTGCGATAGCCGGCGGTGTCCACATGGATACGCCCGGACGGGTAGCGCCCCAGGCCCATGTTCCAGGCCTGGCCATACTGCTGCCAGAAGCGGCACAGCGGGTTGGGATCGGCCCAGGCCGGCAACAGGATATCAACGGCGAAGGCACGGGTATGGGCACTGTTGGCAGCACCGCCCGCGCAGGTATTCAGGCGTGGGTTACGGTAGGCGGAGACCACTTCGAACTGGCGCAGGATGCCTTGATCATCAAGCGTCTTGATCAGCGAGAGGGTCGAACGTACAGCCGACCAGTTGCTGGCAGGCGGCACGGCAAAGGGAGACGCCTGGCACAGCTTCCAGTCCGAGGCCGAGCGCAGCAACTGGTGGATAGGTACTACGCCATAAAGACGGGCATCCACCAGCATTTCACGAAAAGGCCGGGTTTGATGGTCGCCAGCCCATTGGGCGAACATCCACAGGTCGCGTTCGTCGGCGTGGGACACGCCGCCCAATGCCAAACATAGTGTCAGCAATCCCCTCTTGGTACCGTTCATATCGGCTCTCCTTTCCAACGTGATCGACTCGAATATTTCGCGTTATTTCACGCGCAACGCCAGGAAATACTATTCCTCGGTATCGATCGCCCATTGTCAGCCATCATTGCCCTGCAACTGTTCGCCGGCCCCTGCTACTCGTTGACTCACTCAGCCACGGTGGCATAATCCCACTCACTACTCAGCCTCGTACGCGATGATTTGATTCGTCGGCTGTTGGGGTGAAAAAACCGGCCTAGTGCCGGTTTTTTCGTTTTCAAGGAAAGATACCCTTGCGTACTGCCTGCTTTGTAGACGGCTACAACGTGTTCTATGGCCTGGTGGCAGGCACTAAATACAAGTGGTTGGATCTACCTGCCTTACTGAAGCACATCATTCGCATCGAACAACCCGAAAGCGAACTGAGCGCCATCAGCTTTTTCACCTCGGGTGTGAAACCGTCGCTTGCCAGCCGCGGAAACCTTTCCAAAGAGGCTCAGGACACCTACCTTCGGGCCTTGATTGCGCAAGGTGTAACCGTGCATTACGGAAGACATCAACTTGAGCCACGCAACGCACCTCGCTTCGTGAGCAAAGACACGCCACCCTCCAGGCTCGACCAGGTAGCCATCTCGAAACTGGAAGAAAAGGAGACGGATGTTCACATCGCCATCAGCATGTATCGGCTCGCAGCCCGACAAGCTGGGCTTCCCACGGGTGAGCGAATCCAGCAACTGGTTCTGGTTTCTGCCGATACCGACCTGACACCCGCCCTGAAAGCTATCAAGGAAGATTTCTCGGACCTGCGACTGGGTGTGATCTTGCCGCATCGCGAGGGCATGAAGCGGACGCTGCCGGGGTCGCTGCAAAACAACTCCCACTGGATGCGCCGAGTAGTAACCGAGGACGAGCTTGCTTCCAATCAGTTTCCCGACCGGGTGCCCACTCAGAAGAGACCGGCATGCAAGCCACTGTACTGGTGACCGCGAAAGCCACCCTATTACTCCTCACCTGCAAGGTCAGTCCTCAAGCAGGGTGCACGCCATCACCAGCGCGTCTTCGCGCCCCCCGGCAACCGGATAATAGTCGCGGCGGCGGCCGATTTCGTTGAAGCCGTAGCGCTCATACAAACGATAGGCCGACTGGTTGCTGGCACGCACCTCCAGGAAGCACTCGCGACCATTGAGCTGGTAGGCCCGGGCCATCAGGTGCTCCAGCAGGCGCAGGCCCAGGCCACGGCCCTGGTTTTCAGGTTTGACGGTGATGTTGAGCAGGTGCGCCTCGTCGATGATCACGTTGATCACGCCATGGCCTACCTGCTGCTGGCCGTCGAACATCAGCCAGATTTCGTACGATTTGAGCGCATCCAGAAAAATCCCGCGGGTCCAGGGATGACTGAACGCGGCATATTCGATCTTAAGTACGGCATCCAGATCCGCCTCGGTCATCGGGCGGAAACTGATCGATTCACTCATTCAACGCTCTTCCAGCGCGCCATCAGCTGGCGCATGGCTTTCCAGACGTCCGCCTTGCGCTGCGGCTCGTCCATCAACAGTT
Organism: Pseudomonas sp. RV120224-01b; assembly: GCF_003208145.1. NCBI lineage: Bacteria > Pseudomonadati > Pseudomonadota > Gammaproteobacteria > Pseudomonadales > Pseudomonadaceae > Pseudomonas > Pseudomonas sp. RV120224-01b. The sequence continues at coordinate 543,631 of NZ_QKMQ01000002.1, forward strand.
CAAGGCCCGGCAGTGCCCAGGCATCGCCCAGGCCGTCGAGCGTCAGGGCTTGGTAATAGGCGTCGGCGTCGGCATTGGCGGCAAAGCGCAGCGCCGGCAGGCCGATCAGCCACAGGCAGGTGCTCGGGGCATCTTCGAGGCGCGCCTGAACAAAGCCCCGGACAAAATCGCGCGCAGCTTCCGGCCCCTGGTCCATGTTGCCTCGCACCAGCAAGGGCCAGCGCACCGGTTCGCCGATGATCTGCGGGGCGTCAGGCAGGCCGGCGGCGCGCAGCATGTCCTTGAGCAGCAGGTAGGACGGGTCGCGGCTCTGGAACGGCTGGCCGGTGGCCAGTTCGACCAGCAGCAGGCAACTGCCGGCGCGCAGCAGTTGCAGCGAGAAACGCGGGGGCGGCACGGGGGCCGGTCGCGGCGGTGCGGGCTGTTCCTCGGCCTCGACAGGCTTGGCAGCCGGTTTGGGCGCACTGCCCGGGCGCGGGATTTCGATTTTTGGCCGCTCGCCGGAGCGAGCCTGAGGGGCGGCGGGCGCATTGTTTGCAGCCGGTGCCGGCCTGACCTCGAAATCGATGTCCTCGACCGGTGCCACCGGCAGCAGCAGTTCGGGCCGCGACGGTGCGGCGAACGCCAGTTCGGCGCGCGGCAGCCAGTGCACCACTTGCATGGCGGAAAGGTAGGCGCGGCGACGGGGTTCGGTCAGCAAGGGGCGGGTATCCAGGGGGCGAAAACAATTGGGCATTCTAACGCCGTTGGCAATCGAGTGCCGCAACTGGTCGGCGGATTTTTAGTGTCTTCACCCGCAAAGCGCCCAGCGAATCCCCTACATGCTCATGGTTATCCTTCATTACAGACCAAGGGGTGAAAACCTCCCCCCCGGATGCAGTACAATCGCCCCCTTTTTCTTGGCAACGAGTCGAAGCCAATGATCGAACCCAAGCGCGTCCTGCGCGCCCTAGCCGAACACTGGGCCCTGATCGAGCCGCTGTGCGAGCGTTTCGACCAGGGCACCCTGAGCCTGGTCGAGCTGCGCCAGCATGTGGCCCGCCAGCAGGTCGAGAGCACCCCGCAGGACATCACCCAGCTGCTCGACGTATGGATCCGCCTGGATATCCTGGTCCCGGTGGCCAAAAGCCCGAACCGTTTCGAGCTCAACGCGCAGATCCATGACTTCCTCGCCTACCTGCGCCGCGAACACCGGCTGGGCCTGTGCCTGGAGATCGAAGCCTACCTGCGCCACCTGGAACGCCTGGCCGGCCACATCCAGGACGCCTTCGACAACCGCGACAGCGACGACCTGGCGCGCCAGCTGCGCCTGCTCGACATGCGTGTGCGCGATGTGCTGAAAAAGCTCGATAACGACGAGCAGGCGCTGGTGGCCGTGGCCGAACGGGCCAAGACCAGCAACCGCCAGATCCCGCTGCGCCAGCGTTATGCCGAAGTACTGGCCACCTGGGACGAGTACGTCGAACCGATGATCCAGCTGGTGAACGCCGACGGCGCCTTCGAACAAGGCGTGCGCAAGGTCGAGACCGTGCTGCTGAAGCTGCTGGGCGAACAGGCCCGCCTGGGCCACCTGGTCGACGACGACATGCTGCTGCGTACCCACGCGCGCATTCTGGAAATGCAGACCAGCGCCCAGCTCACCCTGCGCCACGCCCGCGAACTGCTGCTGCCGCTGCGTGAAGAAGCCCGCCGGCACAACGCCGTGACCCGTGGCGCTGCGCTGGCCCTGTCGGTGATCCGGCGCAAGGGCATCGATGCCGTGCCGCAAGCGGCCATGCCGATGTTCACCCGCCCGCAAAGCACCTTCCTGGGCAGCGCGAGCCAGGTCGAGGCCTATGTGTACGCCCTGGCCCGCTTCGAGCCCAAGCCGGCGCGCTTCCCCAAGGCCCACAAGACCCAGTCCGGTGCCCTGCCCCGTGCACCGCGCACGGTCAAAGAGATGGCCGAACGCTGCGAACAGGCCCTGCCGCTGCCCGACCTGATGGTCTGGCTGCTGGAGCAGGAACCCGAAGGCGCCACCGACGAGCTGCTGTACTGGTTCTCGCGCCTGTCGCGGGAAAAGCGCTTCAAGCGCGAACGCCTCGACCGCCGCGAATACACCACCCAGGAACACTTGGTCAGCCTGCGCTCGTTCGCCCTGACCTCCAGCCGCGAAGACGCCACCAGCGCGCCTACCGAACCCAACGCGAGCCCAGCCCATGCATCTTGATCTTTCCGAACTGTCCCAGCTCGCACCGATCTTCCGCGAGCTGTTCAAAGGCTTCCACGTCAGCCGCCGCGACCCGGAGCTGTACGCCCAGCTGTCGAACTTCCAGGACCAGTACCGCACCCTGTTCAAGGCCCTGGGCTTCGAGCTGGTGTGCGATACCCGTGGTTTCTACTACTTCGTGCCGGACATGACCGCCGCACAGGTGAACAAGACCGCGCAGCGCCTGTCGCTGTTCACCTTCATTCTGGTCGAGCATCTGGCCGACCAGGGCCGCGACCCGATGGCCGTGCTCGATGGCGGCAGTATTGGCCGTGACGAGCTGCCCTCGCTGCTGGACAAGTACCGCGACCTGTTCCTGCAGGCCGAAGTGCAGACCGTGGACGAGCTGGAAGAAAAAATCCTGCGCCGCATGACCCAGCTTGGTTTCGCCTTTGAGGAAGGCGGCATCTACCGCTTCTTGCCGCCGATGCACCGCTTCCTCGATGTGTGCCTGTCGGTGCAGCAGGACCGCGACCTGGCCGCCACCCTGCACAGCGACCTGCCGCTGCCCACCCCGGTACTGGTCGAGGAAGAAAGCCCCGAAGAACTCAACCGCACCGACGACCCGCTGGACCTCAGCCCGTTCGACGGCGAGGAAAGCGAAGAAGAAGCCCTGGCCCGGGCCATCCGCGAAGAGCAACAGGAGATTGACGCATGAGCCAGGAACGCTACGGCATCCGCCGCTTTGCATTGCTCAACACCGCCGGCTACAGCCTTGGCCTGTTCCCGCTGGAGCACCCGCTGTCGGTGTACGGCGCCAACAACCTGGGTAAATCGGCGTCGATCAACGCCCTGCAGTTCCCGATCCTGGCGCGCATGTCGGACATGAGCTTCGGCAAGTACAGCCTTGAGCAGTCGCGCCGCTTCTACTTCGCCAGCGACACTTCGTACATTCTCTGCGAACTGAGCCTGCCGCACGGCCCGCACGTGATCGGCGTGGTCGGCCGCGGCCCAGGTGGCGGTTTCGGCCACCAGTTCTTTGCCTACAAGGGCGAACTGGACCTGGCCCACTACCAGAAGAACGACACCTGCCTGCGCCAGAAAGAGCTGTTCACCAACCTTGAACGCTTAGGCATCAAGGCTTACGAGCTGAAGCCGGACGAACTGCGCCGCCTGCTGGTTGGCGGCCACACCTCGGTGCCGCTGGACCTGACCATGATCCCGCTGCGCTCCACCAGCGAGCAAAGCCTGAAAACCTTCCGCGCACTGTTCATCAACCTGCTGCACATGCGCGAAATCACCGCCGCCAAGCTCAAGCAGCTGTTCCTCGACGCGTTCGAGCACAGCCTGCGTTCGGGCAGCGTCGACTACATCGCCGCGTGCGAAGAAGCGTTCCGCGACGTGCGCCGCATGGAGCAGGACTACAACGCCCTGGTCGCCGCCGGCCCGCTGGTCGAGGCCTTGGCCGGAGGTGTGGCCCAGCGCGACATCCTGCGCGGCAAACTGCACCGCATTTCGCCCGTACTCGACACCCTGCTGGGCACCTGGCAGGAATACGCCATGGCGCGCAAGGAAGAGCTGGTCATCCAGTCCGAGCACTACCGTGGCGAGCAGGACCGCCTGCAGAACGACCAGCGCGGCGGCACCCAGGAGCTGATGCGCCTGGAGCGTGAAATCACCGGCATCCAGCGCTGGCTGGGCGAGCTGTCGGTGCTCAAGCACCGCTTTGCCCTGGTTGATGACGTCAAGGTGCTGGAGCAGCAGTTGCTGGCAGCCAAGGACGCCCACGACGAACTGGCCGGCGCCCTGGCCCAGTCGCGGCAGTTCAGCGCCGAAGACCTCGACGAGCGCGTACGCGACCTGGAAAAACGCCTGAAGCAGGTCAAGCAGCAGCTCGACCACGCCGACAACAACAGCTACGCCCGCCTGCGCGAAGAGTTCTCGCAAGCCGACGTCGACCGCCTGATGCGCCTGTTCAACGGCGCGCTGTTCAGCCTGCCGCTGGGCGACCGTGGCATCGAGCTGGACGACAGCGACCTGTGGGTAAAATCGCTGGAAGCGGTGCTCGACGGCTTCAAGGGCGAGCGCTTCGAAGCCCCGGGCCTGGCCATCGACCTGACCAACATCGACCCGCCGGCACTGCAGGCCCTGGCCGACCGTGCCGCCCTGCGCGACCAGAAAGAGCGCCTGGAAAAAGAGCTGAAACAGCTCAAGACCCAGCAAGCCGTAGCCGCCGACCGCTCTGCCTCCAAGGCGCAAACCGAAACCCTGTACCAGGAAGTGCTGGATGCGCAAAAGGCGCTGGAAGACTTCCGCCGCAGTGAAACCCTCAGCGCCGAAGAGCCAGAGAAGCTGGAGCAACTGTCGCAGCTGGAAGCTGCCCAGGACGAATTGAAGCGTTCCAGCGACGCCTTCACCGAACGCGTCCAGCAGCTGTCGGCCAAGCTGCAGTTGGTCGGCCGCCAGATCGGCGACCTCGAGTCCAAGCAACGCACCCTGGAAGACGCCCTGCGCCGTCGTCAACTGCTGCCGGCCGACCTGCCCTACGGCACGCCGTTCATGGAAGCCATCGACGACTCGATGGACAACCTGCTGCCGCTGCTCAATGACTACCAGGACAGCTGGCAAGGCCTGCAGCGCGTGGATAACCAGATCGAAGCGCTGTACGCCCAGGTGCGCCTGAAAGGCGTGGCCAAGTTCGACAGCGAAGACGACATGGAACGCCGCCTGCAACTGCTGGTGAACGCCTACGCGCACCGCACCGACGAAGCCCTGACCCTGGCCAAGGCACGCCGCGCTGCAGTCACCGACATTGCCCGTACCCTGCGCAACATCCGTAGCGACTACGACAGCCTCGAGCACCAACTGGCCCTGTTCAACCGCGAGATCAACAAGCGCCAGGTGTCCAACCTGGAAAGCTTCCGCGTGGTGCTGGCGCCGAACAAGGAAGCGCTCAAGCACATCGACCAGATCATCCACAGTGCCGGCCAGTACGAAGAAGGCGAAACCCTGTCGGTGTTCGACCTGACCCAAAGCGCCGAGCAGGACAACAAGAACGAAGAAGCCAAGGAGTACCTGGCACGGCTGGTGGCAGCCAACCACAACCAGCTGGGCCTGAAGGACCTGTTCGAGCTGGCGTTCGAGATCACCAAGGTCAACGGCCAGCCGATCATCCACGCCGACATTGACGGCGCGGCGTCCAACGGCACCACCATGACCATCAAGGCGCTGACCAACATGTACCTGTTGCTGCACCTGATGGACCGTGACCTGGCCGGGCGCATTCGCCTGCCGTACTACCTGGACGAAGCGGCGGACATCGACGAACGCAACCAGGCAGCACTGCTGGAAACCAGCCTGCAGCTGGGCTTTGTGCCGATCCTGGCGAGTGTGAAGCCTCAGGTATCGGCGCGTGTGGCGATCGACCTGGAAGGCGGTAGCGGGCCGAATGGCATCTACATCGACGAGGCGGACTGGAAGTTCATCAGCCGGCTGGATGAGGTGAAGGCGGTTGTGCGTGAGGATCATCAGGCTGAGGAATTGGCCTGATACCGGTGTGATGGGGCCGCTTTGCGGCCCTTTCGCGACACAAGGCCGCTCCCACATTGATCGGCGTACGCAGGACTTTTGTGGGAGCGGCCTTGTGTCGCGATGGAGGCCAAAGGCCTCCCAGGATCTACCAGGCTATCAATGCGCCCAAGGCAAGATCGGTATCGCAGTCACCGCATTCTGCGGGCTGCCCTCGATCATGCGGTCGCTGTATACCAGGTACACCAGCGTATTGCGCTTCTTGTCCAGGAAGCGCACCACCTGCATGGTCTTGAACACCAGCGAGGTGCGCTCCTTGAACACCTCCTCGCCGTCTTTCAACTCACCCTTGAAGTTGATCGGCCCAACCTGACGGCAAGCAATCGATGCCTCCGCACGGTCCTCGGCCAGCCCCAACCCACCCTTCACACCGCCTGTCTTGGCCCGCGACAGGTAGCAGGTCACGCCCTCGACCTTGGGGTCGTCGAACGCCTCGACCACGATGCGGTCGTTCGGCCCGAGGAACTTGAACACGGTGGACACCTGGCCGATTTCCTCGGCCCCGGCCAGCATTGGCAGCACCAGCGCTATCACGCCGATCACCCGCTTGAACAGGCTCATACCAGCACCAGGTTGTCGCGGTGCACCAGCTCCGGCTCGGCGCTGTAGCCCAGCAGGCTTTCGATGGCATCGGATGGCTGGCCAATGATCTTCTGCGCTTCCAGGGCGCTGTAGTTGGCCAACCCGCGCGCCACTTCCAGACCGTCCGGGCCGACGCACACCACCATCTCGCCACGGCGGAAACTGCCCTGCACCGTCTTCACGCCAACCGGCAGCAAGCTCTTGTTGGCCTGGCGCAGCGCCTGCACGGCACCGGCGTCCAGCACCAGGGTGCCACGGGTTTGCAGGTGACCGGCCAACCACTGCTTGCGTGCAGCCAGCATGCCGCGCTCGGGCGACAGCAGAGTCCCCAGGCGCTCGCCCGCCTTGAGGCGGTCCAGCACGCGCTCGATGCGGCCACCGATGATGATGGTGTGAGCACCGGAACGGGCAGCCAGGCGCGCAGCGCGCAGCTTGGTCTGCATGCCGCCACGGCCCAGGGCACCACCGGTGCCACCGGCCACGGCGTCCAGCGACGGGTCGTCGGCGCGGGCTTCGTAAATCAGCTGGGCTTCGGGGTTGTTGCGCGGGTCGGCGTCGAACATGCCGTCGCGGTCGGTGAGGATCACCAGCAGGTCGGCCTCGACCAGGTTGGCCACCAGCGCCGCCAGGGTGTCGTTGTCGCCGAAGCGGATCTCGTCGGTAACCACGGTGTCGTTTTCGTTGATCACCGGCACCACACCCAGGTCGACCAGCGTGCGCAGGGTGCTGCGGGCGTTCAGGTAACGCTTGCGGTCGGACAGGTCGTCATGGGTCAGCAGGATCTGCGCGGTGTGCTTGCCGTGCTCGCCGAAGCTCGACTCCCACGCCTGCACCAGGCGCATCTGGCCGAGCGAGGCAGCTGCCTGCAGCTCGTTCATCGCGCTCGGTCGCGTGGTCCAGCCCAGCTGGCTCATGCCGGCAGCCACGGCCCCGGAGGACACCAGTACCAACTCCACGCCCGCCTCACGCAGCGCGACCATCTGCTCGACCCAAACGGCCATGGCACCGCGGTCGAGGCCTTTGCCATCGGCGGTCAGCAGAGCACTGCCAATCTTCACGACCCAGCGCTTGGCGCCCGTCACCTTGCTTCGCATCTTCTTCCAACCTATGTCGAATCTGTAGATACCGTGGATACAAAAACGCCGCTCCAGAGAGCGGCGTTTAGTGTACTGCAACCGATCAGTCGCGCACGTAAATGATTTCCGGGCCGTCTTCGTCGTCCTCGAAATCATCGTCCCAACCGTCATCGTCGCCGATGTCGTGCACGCTCTTGACGCCGGTACGGCGCAGGGTACGCGCGTCGTCCAAGGCCTGCAGCTGGGCACGGGCTTCGTCCTCGATACGCTGGTCGAGGTCGGCCAGTTCTTCGGCGTAGGCCGGGTCGTTGGCCAGGCGGTCGGCGCGGTCTTCGAGGTAGCGCATCAGGTCGTGGCTGAGTTTTTCGGTGCCCTGCTTGGAGATGGCCGAAATCACGTAGACCGGGCCTTCCCACTGCAGGCGCTCGACCACTTCCTGAACGCGCGCGTCGCGCTCGTCTTCCATGACCATGTCGGCCTTGTTCAGCACCAGCCAGCGCTCACGCTCGGCCAGCGACGGGCTGAAGCGGGTCAGCTCGTTGACGATCACTTCGGCGGCATCGGCCGGGCTGCTTTCGTCCAGCGGCGCCATGTCGACCAGGTGCAGCAGCACGCGGGTACGCGCCAGGTGCTTGAGGAAGCGGATACCCAGGCCGGCACCGTCGGAAGCACCTTCGATCAGGCCGGGGATGTCGGCGATGACGAAGCTCTTCCAGCGGTCGACGCTGACCACGCCCAGGTTCGGTACCAGGGTGGTGAACGGGTAGTCGGCCACTTTCGGCTTGGCGGCGGAAACCGAGCGAATGAAGGTGCTCTTACCGGCGTTCGGCAGGCCCAGCAGGCCCACGTCGGCCAGCACTTTCATTTCCATCTTCAGGTCGCGCTGGTCACCTGGTTTACCCGGGGTGGTCTGGCGCGGTGCACGGTTGGTGCTGGACTTGAAGCGGGTGTTGCCCAGGCCGTGCCAGCCGCCTTGGGCGACCATCAGCTTCTGGCCCGGGGTCACCAGGTCACCGATCACTTCCTGGGTGGAAGCGTCGATCACGGTGGTGCCGACCGGCACACGCAGGAACAGGTCGTCGCCTTTCTTGCCGGTGCAGTCGGTGCTGCCGCCGTTGGCGCCGCGCTGGGCCTCGTGGTGACGGGTGTAGCGATAGTCGACCAGGGTGTTGAGGTTTTCGTCAGCGACCATGTACACCGAGCCGCCGTCGCCACCGTCACCGCCGTTGGGGCCACCGTTCTCGATGAATTTTTCGCGACGGAAGCTCATGCAACCGTTGCCGCCGTCACCGGCCTTGACCCGAATGGATACTTCGTCAACAAACTTCATTAAAACCGCCTCTCGTCGGCAGACGAGCTGAATGACTCAAAAACATGAGGCTCTTGCAAAAATGAGCGCGGCGGCCCCGTACGACCGTAGAAACCAACGCCGGCAACCCAGACAAACAGCTTTGCAAGAGGCTCACCACAAACGAAAAAGCCCCGTCGCATGACGGGGCTTCTGGAGCGACGTCGCGATTAAGCGGCGACGATGCTCACGTAACGGCGCATGAACTCGCCTTTTTTCTCGAACTTGATCACGCCTTCGATCTTGGCGAACAAGGTGTGGTCCTTGCCCATGCCAACGCCGTAGCCAGCGTGGAATTCAGTACCGCGCTGACGGACGATGATGTTGCCTGGCTTGATAACCTGGCCGCCATACATCTTCACGCCAAGGCGTTTAGATTCTGAGTCGCGACCGTTACGAGTACTACCACCAGCCTTCTTGTGAGCCATGGTTCAATTCTCCAAATAAATTCAGGGGATCTAGGGGATTAAGCCTGGATGCCGGTGATTTTGATCTCGGTGAACCACTGGCGGTGGCCCATACGCTTCATGTGGTGCTTACGACGACGGAACTTGATGATGCGAACCTTGTCGTGGCGGCCTTGCGAAACAACTTCAGCCACTACTTTAGCGCCAGCAACAACTGGAGCGCCGATGGTGACTTCTTCACCGTTGGCGACCAGCAGAACGCGATCGAAGGTCACGGATTCGCCAGTGGCGACTTCCAGTTTTTCGATCTTGAGGAATTCACCTTCAGCGACTTTGTACTGCTTGCCGCCGGTAACGATTACTGCGTAAGACATGGTATTTCTCCGATAATCCTGCTCACCCAGCGCTTTATATGATGAGTATTGGCTGGCATGGCTGCATGGGGCTGGAACGGCCCGGTGCAATTGCGTAAGGCAGGTGCTGCCCAGGAAGTTAGGGTGCGCGATTGTACGCAACCCGGGTTTTGCTTGCAAGTGCCGCCCCCGGCCAGCGGGCACCGCGCCTTGACACACCGGGACCTGCGACCTAGCATGCCGCGCAACCTCACTGGAGCAGCCGATGCAACCCCAAACCTTCTACCGTGCGGTGGCTGATGATTTCAGCGCCGTCGACGAGATCATCAAGAAGCAGCTGACCTCGCGCGTGCCGCTGGTATCGAAGATCGGCGACTATATCACGTCCGCCGGTGGCAAGCGCCTGCGCCCCCTGCTGGTGCTGCTGTGCGGCAAAGCCCTGGGCCGCGAAGGCGACGACCTGCGCCTGCTGGCCGCCACCATCGAATTCCTGCACACCGCCACCCTGCTGCACGACGACGTGGTCGACATGTCCGGCATGCGCCGCGGCCGCTCCACCGCCAATGCCCTGTGGGGTAACGCGCCAAGCGTGCTGGTGGGCGACTTCCTTTATTCGCGCTCGTTCGAAATGATGGTCGAGCTGGGCTCGATGCCGGTCATGCAGATCCTGTCCAAGGCCACCCGTGTGATTGCCGAGGGTGAAGTGCTGCAGCTGTCGCGAGTACGCGATGCCAGCACCACCGAAGAAGTCTACATGGAAGTCATCCGCGGCAAGACCGCGATGCTCTTCGAAGCCTCGACCCACAGCGCTGCCGCGCTGGCCGAAGCGACAGACGAACAGCGCGAAGCCCTGCGCACCTTCGGTGACCACCTGGGTGTGGCCTTCCAGCTGGTCGACGACCTGCTGGACTATAAAGGCGACTCGCAAACCCTGGGCAAGAACGTGGGTGACGACCTGGCTGAAGGCAAGCCTACCCTGCCGCTGATCTACACCATGCGTGAAGGCACTGCCGAACAGGCTGCACTGGTGCGCCAGGCGATCCAGAAAGGTGGCCTGGAGGACCTTGAGCAGATTCGCGTGGCCGTCGAGGAATCGGGGGCGCTGAAGTACACCGCAGAGCTGGCCCGTGATTACGTGAAGCGTGCCATCGAGTGCCTCGAAGTGCTGCCGGCCAGCGAATACCGGGATGCGCTGGTTGAGCTGAGCGAGTTTGCGGTCGCACGTACTCACTGACAGACCGAGTCGCCTTCTTCGCGGGCAAGCCCGCTCCCACAGGAATAGCGCAAGCCTCAAAGGTGGCGCAGATCCTGTGAGAGCGGGTTTGCCCGCGATGCTTTTGTCCGGACATAATCCCTTCTGGAAAAATACCTTTTACAATGCAGGCCTTTAACCGCCCGTCTGTTTGTTTGAGGAACCGAAGTGAGCACTCTGCCACCCTGCCCTAAATGCAACTCCGAATACACCTATGAGGATGGCACTCAGCTGATCTGCCCTGAATGCGCCCACGAATGGTCGGCCAGCGGCGATGCCGAGGCGGCCAGCGACGAGGTGGTGAAAAAGGATTCGGTCGGCAACATCCTGCAGGACGGCGACACCGTCACCGTGATCAAGGACCTCAAGGTCAAGGGCTCGTCCCTGGTGGTCAAGGTCGGCACCAAGGTCAAGAACATCCGCCTGTGCGACGGCGACCACGACATCGACTGCAAAATCGACGGCATCGGCGCCATGAAGCTGAAGTCCGAGTTCGTCCGCAAAGTCTGATTACACAAAAATCTGCCAATTGGCGCTTGCTATTTAGATAATAAGAATTATTCTCATTGGGACTGCTATCCAAGGAGAATAGCCATGACTTATCTGATCGACGCCTGGCTGGACCGCCCTCACCCCTACCTGCGCATTCTTCATCGGGAAACCGGCGAAGTGTGCGCGGTGCTTGAAGAAGAAGCACTCGATGAACTGCGTGACCAGGGCGACCTGGACATGAGCGGGCTGAATTCGAGTGAACCGGGGGTGCTCAAGGAGCTGGTGCGGAACCTGTTTCTGTTCTGCTATGCGCGGGCGTTGCGCCCGGCGGGAACAGACTGGAACTGATGGCCCTAGCGAGGGCTTCGCCCTCGATCGCGACACAAGGCCGCTCCTACAGAGAACGCATACCCATGAGGTATCGCATGTCCCTGTAGGAGCGGCCTTGTGTCGCGATAGGGCCGCAAAGCGGCCCCAGCGGTATTACAGAACGTCGAGCAGCTCGACGTCGAACACCAGCACGCTGTGCGGCGGGATGCTGCCAACGCCTTGGGCGCCGTAAGCCAGCTCGCTTGGCACGTACAGGCGCCATTTGCTGCCTGCGTTCATCAGCTGCAGGGCTTCGGTCCAGCCCGCGATCACGCCGCCTACCGGGAATTCAGCCGGCTGACCACGGTCGTAGGAGCTGTCGAACACAGTGCCGTCGATCAGGGTGCCGTGGTAGTGCGTGCGCACGTTGTCTTCGCGGGTCGGCTTGGCGCCTTCACCGGCGGTCAGCACTTCGAACTGCAGGCCCGACGCCAGGGTGGTGATGCCTTCGCGCTTGGCGTTCTCGACCAGGAATTCTTTGCCAGCGGCAGCAGCGGCTTCGGCCTTGGCTGCGGCTTCGGCTTGCATCACGTCACGGATGACCTTGAAGCTGGCCGACAGGTCGGCTTCGCTGACGCGGCTGTCGGCGCCGTTGAAGGCATCGGTCAGGCCGGCCAGGATGGCCTCCAGGCTGACGCCTGGTGGCGGGTTGTCGCGCAGCTGGCCGCCCAGCTGACGGCCGATGCCGTAGCTGACGCGGGTTTCGTCGGTGGACAGGTTGAGTTCGGACATTGTCGTGCTCCACTGCAGGGCGCAGTGCAGCCGCGCCCTTGATGAAAAGGGCGAGCAGCCTAGCACACTGGGGCGCTGCGAGCAGCTACCAGGCCGAACGCTGGGAAATCGGCACCTTCAGGTCTTCTTCCGGGTGCGTGCCCATGCCGCACATTTCATCTTGCACCGACCAGTGCACCAGGTTCATCGAAACCATGGGGATGGTTTGCAGCAAGTTGCGCGCATCCTCCACCGAGTGCACACGCAAGCGCTCACCACGGGTGTCGGACAAGGGGTGGGCACGGCCTTTGACCCGGGCCTCAAGCAGGTAATCACCGCCTTCGATGGCGATCAGGTTCAGTTCATCGACATGGCCAGCCCTGGCCTCGGTATTGAGCTGATGCAGGTTCATGAGAGCACCTCGCGACGGGAACCACGCATGAGAGCTCATTTTTTGTACAGGCTGGCTGAAAGCACAAGCCAGAAACAACACCGCCCGTCCGTTTTGCAACGGACGGGCGGCGCCAACAGCTATCTGGCTCAGTGCTTGGTCAGCTTGTCCAGGTAGCCCATGCAGAATGCCGACACCACGAAGGTCATGTGGATAATCACGTACCACATCAGGTAATCGGTGGAGATGTTCTGCGCATCCATGAACACCCGCAGCAAGTGAATGGACGAAATCGCCACGATCGACGCAGCAACCTTCATCTTCAGCGACGAAGAGTCCATCTTGCCCAGCCAGTTGAGCTTCTCTTTGCTCTCGTCGATATCCAGTTGCGAGACGAAGTTCTCATAGCCGGAAATCATCACCATCACCAGCAAGCCGCCCACCAGCGACATGTCGATCAGCGACAGGATCACCAGAATCAGGTCGGCTTCGCTCAGGGCAAAGACGTTAGGCAGGACGTGGACCACTTCCTGGAAGAATTTCAGCGCCAGGGCCAGCAGGCCGAGGGACAGGCCGAAGTAGATGGGTGCGAGCAGCCAGCGCGAGGCATACATCGCATTTTCGAGAATACGTTCCATGGAAAGTTTGGGACTCGTCAGGTGACTGGAAAAACGACCGCGAGTATAGCCAGCCACCTGTTACAGCAAAAGCCCAAGGCAATCCGTCAGGTCTCAGGATGAAACTGGTAATCCCCCAGGTTCCGACACCGCTCGCCATTGATCTTGCGCAACTGCGCCTGCAGGTGCAGGCACCAGATCTGCGGGTCCTCGGCCACCTGGTACCCGTGCAAGGTCAGGCTGTCGACAATGGCATTGAGCACCGATTCGGCCACAAGCGGCCCATGGAAAGGCCCTTGAGCCTTGATCGCAGAGGGTTGTTCACCGGCCATGCCGGCGGCAAACAGCAGCGTCCACATGCCGTTGTCCCCAGCCAGTGGGCGGATGCTGCATTCGATGCGGGTCACCAGGCCCAGGCACTGGCGTGTGAGGCTGAGGTTGCGCATGGCCGCGTCCCCTCCAAAGAGCCTTGTTCAGCCTGTACCTCAGGCTGTTTCCATCCTGAACGCTGTACCGTCCTTAAGTTCCAGCATAGAAGAACCGTACAGAAAGATGGAAAACCGGCGCTGAACGGTAGCACTTCGCCGCTAGCGCCGGTTTATTGACTCAGGCCGGTTTGGCCTGGGCAATCACCTCTTCGAGGCGTTCCTTTTCTGCCTTCTCGATTTCTTCCTCGCTGATCATTTCGGCGATTTCGCGCAGGCGTTCCACCACCCGGGCATTGACGCTGCCCTCGGTGAACTGGCCGTTGTCATCGAGCACCCCGGCCTCCTCGCCCACCAGCAGGCTCAGCGCCTCATCGGCCTGGCTGACCGCGTAGACGTGGAACATGCCGTTCTCCACCGCCTGAAGCACGCGCTCGTCGAGCATCAGGGTGGCAACGTTGGCACGCGGAATGATCACCCCCTGCTCACCGGTCAGGCCACGGGCCTCGCAAAGGCGGAAGAAGCCCTCGATCTTCTCGTTCACCCCTCCCACTGCCTGCACTTCGCCAAACTGGTTGATCGAGCCGGTGATGGCAAAGCACTGCTTGAGCGGCGTGCGCGACAAGGCCGAAATCAGCGTACAGGCTTCGCCCAGCGAGGCGCTGTCACCGTCCACATAGCCGTAAGACTGCTCCAGCGCGATGCTCGCGGAAATCGCCAGCGGGAACTCCTGGGCATAGCGGCTACCCAGGTAACCGGTCAGGATCATCACCCCCTTGGAGTGAATCGGCTGGCCCAGGTTGACCTCGCGCTCAATGTCGACGATGCCGCTGCCGCCCGGGTAGACGGTGGCCGAGATGCGCGCCGGCATACCGAACGCCGAGTCGCCCACTTCCAGCACGGTCAGGCCGTTGCACTTGCCAATGGCCGCGCCTTCGGTGTCGATCAGGATGATGCCGGCAAGCATGTCGTCCAGCACCCGCTGCGACACACGCCCGGTGCGGGTGGCCTTGGCCTTGAGCGCACGTTCGATGTGCCCGGCGTCGGTCATTTCGTCACTGGCCAACTGGCGGATGAAGTCGGCTTCGCTGACCAGCTGGAACAGGTCACCGATGCGCGCCGACAGGCGCGACTGGTTCTCTGCCAGGCGGGCGCTGTAGGTCGCCAGGCGCGCCACCGCGTCACTGGTCAACGGCGCCATGCCCTCTTCGTTGGTGCGGGTGCGCAACAGCTGGGCGAATTGCTCCAGGTTCTCGTCGACCATCGGCATGTCTTCGTCGAAGTCCACCAACACCCGGAACATCTCCTGGAAGTCCGAGTCGTGGTCCTGCAAGGCGTAGTACAGCTGGCGCGAGCCGATAATCACCAGCTTGACGTTGAGCGGAATCATCTGCGGCTGCAGGCTGACGGTGGCGACACGGCCCAGTTCACCGATCGGTGACTCCATCTTCAGCTTGCGCGACTGCAAGGAACGCTTGAGCGCATCCCACACGAACGGCTCGCCCAGCATTTTCTCGGCTTCGAGAATCAGGAAACCGCCGTTGGCACGGTGCAACGCGCCCGGGCGCAGCTGGCGGTACGAGGTGTACAGCGCGCCTTGGTCGGTGCTGTATTCAATACGGCCGAACAGGTTGTCGTAAGTCGGGTGCGGCTCGAACACGACCGGCGCACCACCGGCAGCATGGTGGCCGACCACCAGGTTGGGTGCGTACTGCTCTTCGAGCAGCTTGCGCGCGGCAGCGTCGGTCTTGCTGTCGTCGACCAATTGCTCGACCACGGTGCGCAGCAGGTTCAGTTGCACCGACTGCAGGTAGGCGCACACTGCGGCGTTCTCGGCATACTTTTCCGACAACGGCGCCAGCAACGGTTGCAAGGCCAGGGTAATGGTTTCTTCATTCAGCTGGCGCAGCTGGTTGTTCGACTCACGCTTCCATTGCGGCAGGCTGGCCAGTTCTTCGTTCAACTGCTCTTCGAGCTGGGCAATGTCCTCGTGGAATTGTTCACGCACGTCTTCCGGCAACTGGGCGAACTCGGCTTCATCCAGCGCCTTGCCGTCTGCCATCGGGGTGAAGGCAACGTTGCTGGCGTCGCGGTACAACGCTACGTCCTTTTCCAGCGAGGCACGCTCGATCACATCCAGGGCGCGGTCATAACGCTGGTTGAAGGCACGGTCGATGGCGCCCTTCTTCTGCTGGTACGACGGGTGTTCGAACACGGCCGGGAAGGTGGCCAGCAGGTTGTCGATCAGCCCGCCCATGTCGGCGATGAACGCCCCGGCGCTGCCGGAAGGCAATTCCAGCGCACGCGGTTCACGGGTGTCGTCGAAGTGGTTGACGTAGACCCAGTCAGCCGGGGTCTGCTGGCGCTTGCCCTCGGCCTTGAGGTAGCGCTTGACGAACGAGAAGCGGCCGGTACCCGGCTCGCCCATCACGTACACGTTGTAACCGGGGCGTGGCATGGCCACACCAAACTGCAGGGCCTCGACAGCACGCTCCTGGCCCAGGACTCCGCGAAACGGCTCCAGATCGTCGGTATTGGTAAAGGCAAACTGCTCGGGTGAGAAACGCCGGGTCAGGGCTTCAGGCGCGAGACGCAGGCGCGCAGCGACAGGATCGGGCATTGGGTTTCCTTACTTCGGCGGGGCAGATACGCAGCATTCTGGCGCTGCCCGCGCGCGCCTTGCAAGGCTCTGCGGGACTTTATGTCGCAGCCCATGCAAGTCATGTAACAGCAAATTTTTCGCAATCAACAACGCAACCTTTAGATCGTGCCTAAACTCCAAGCTGCGCGGGTGGGTGAAATGCTTTCCCGACCTGGCAACCGAGTTGCCAGAAACCCTGACCCTTGGTTAAGACAAAGAGAACAAATGCTATGAAACGGATTCTTCTGGGTACTCTGTTCACCGTGGTCTCGCTGAACGCCATGGCTGAAGCGCCAGGCGGCCCGAACTGCGGCTGGGGCAACATGCTGTTCGAAGGCCAGCGCGGCACGCCGGCACACTTCCTGGCCTCCACCACCAACGGCACCTCCGGTAACGCCACCTTCGGCATGACCTCCGGCACCAACGGCTGCTCCACCAAAGCCTCGCTGACCTACGGCGGCAAGTCGTGGTTCGCCATGAACGGCATGATGAACGAGCTGTCCGAAGACATGGCCATGGGCCAGGGTGAAGCGCTGACCACCTATGCCGTGGTCCTCGGTGTGGCCCCGGAAGACCGCAGCTACTTCCAGTCGGTCGCCCACCAGCACTTCAACCAGATTTTCACCAGCGCCGACGTCACTGCTGAAACTGTCCACAGCAACACCCTGGCCGTTCTGAAGAACGACCCACGCCTGGCCAAATACGCTACCGAGGCCTAAGCCCTGCTGCTCCCGCCCCACCCGGGGCGGGTTTCGCCTTTTTCGGCATCGTCAAGAAGTAGTTGCCCGATATGCTCAAACGCCTCGCTGCCCTGGCGCTGTGTGCCTGCGCCCCTGTTCATGCCGCGCCCGTGCTGGATCAAAGCCGTCTCCAGCAACTGGCCAACACCCCTTACTGGATTGCCCTGGGCCATTACGAAACCGCCAAGCTCGGGGGCTGGCGCAGCTATGTGGACGACGATGCGTTCTTCCTTGCCAAGGACGGCGCACACCACCCTGACCAGGAGCTGCAAGCCACGGTCGACGCGCTGTATGCCCCGGCCAGCCTCGGCGACAAGCACGCCCAGTGTGTATTCCCTGCACGCACCCGCTGGCTACGTGAACAGCTTGGCCTGCAAGGCCTGCCGCAACCGGATTGCCAGGAATTCAAGACCTGGTATCAGTCGATCGACCCGCACAGCGCCGCGTTGATTTTCCCGGCGGCCTACCTGAACAGCCCATCGTCCATGTTCGGCCACACCCTGCTGCGCATCGACCAGTCCAACACCCGCAGCGACGACACCACCCTGCTGAGCTACGCGATCAACTTCGGTGCGTACATCGAGGGCAGTGACAACAGCATCCTGTACGCCTGGAAAGGCCTGATGGGCGGCTACCCGGGGCTGTTCGCGCTCATGCCCTACCAGGAGAAACTGTCCGAATACCGCAGCCTGGAAAACCGCGACCTGTGGGAATACCAGCTGGACCTCACCCCCGAAGAAACCGGGCGCATGGTCGAGCATGTGTGGGAGTTGAAGCAGATCCAGTTCGACTACTTCTTCTTCGACGAAAACTGCTCGTACCGCCTGCTGGAGCTGCTGCAAGTGGCCCGGCCAAGCCTGGACCTGACCTCGCAGTTCCCGTTGACCGCCATCCCGACCGATACCGTGAAGGCCGTGAAGCAGTCCGGCCTGGTCGCCAGCGAGACATACCGCCCTTCTCGCGAACGTGAATTGCTGGCCCGCGCCGAGCCACTGGATCACGGCGAAAAGCAGCAGGTGCTGGCCGTGAGTGCCGACACCGCACAATTGCAGAGCGCCGAATTCAAGGCCCTGCCCCGCGAACGGCAAGCGCTCGTGCAAGATGCCGCGTATCGCCTGGAGCGTTACCGGGCCAATGGCCAGGAACGCGACCCCGGGCAGGCGAAGCGCAGCTTCGAGCTGCTGCGGGCAATCAACGGCAACCCGCCGCCGCCCCTGCAAATCGAGCGCCCCGGCCTGCCCGAAGACGGCCACGACTCACGTACCTGGCAGTTAGGCGTGGGCACCCGTGAAGACCGCGCCTACGCCGAGTACGGCCTGCGCATGGCCTATCACGACCTCAACGACAATGCCTACGGCTTCCCGCTGGGTGCCCAAATCGAGATCCTGCAGTTGAAAGTGCGCCAGTACGAAGGCAACGACTGGCAAGTGCAGCGCCTGGACCTGGCCACCATCCGCTCGCTGACGCCGCGCAACGCGTTGCTCAAACCCTGGTCGTGGCAGGTGGCTGGCGGCCTTGAGCGCGTGCCGGGAAAACATGATGACGAAGTGCTGGTCAGCCATGTGAACGGTGGCGCCGGGGGTACCTGGCAGTTGGCCGACGGTTTGCTGGGCTTTGCTCTGGGCACCGTGCGGGTCGAACATCACAATGATTTCGCCGAATTCATCGCTCCAGCGGCAGGCTTCAATGGCGGCCTGCTGTGGCGAAACGGCTTGGGCAACCTGACGCTGGAGGCCAAAGGCGACTATTTCACCAATGGCGAAGTCCGCCGCAGTGTGAGCCTGAACCAGCAGTGGGAGATCAGCCAGAACGTGGGCGTGCGGTTAAGTGCATCACGCGAGTTCAGCCACCTGGCGACGGCGCAGAATGAGGTGATGCTGGAGCTGAAGTGGTATCACTACTAGTGACCCAATCGACTCTTTGACACCGTTTTGACAGCTCCCCGACAAATCGCCACCTAGACTTTCCATTATCAATTGGAGGGCTGGGTGGTTATGTCGCGGTACTGGTTCGGCGTGTGCATGGCGTTGTTGCTGTCAGGTTGTGAAACCACCCACGAGCAGATGGTCAACCGTGGTTATCCGCCTGCCTATGCCGATGGCTTCCAGGACGGCTGCAGCAGCGGCCGCCAGGCTGCCGGGCTGATGGTGGGCAACTTCCGCAAGGACGTGCCGCGCTATCTGCACGAGCGTCAGTATGAAACCGGCTGGGACGACGGCTTTCGCCAGTGCCACGCCATGCAAAATAGCGAAGAACAGCGCGAGTACCATGAGCGCTTCTGGGACGAGCGCGAGCGGGAGTGGCAACAGGAAAAGGATCGCGGTGCCGCAAAAGCCTATCGCCACGACTAAGTCAGTCGCAAACGGACATCCCTTGAAACCGACGGCCTGCCATGCTGGTCTTCAGCACAAGGAGGCCCAGCATGAGCCGAGCATTCGTCAACGAAGACCAGGCTGCCGACCAGGCCGACCCACCCGTCGAGCGCCTCGTCAGCGAACAACCCAACTACGTCACCGCCAACGGCCTGCGCCTTTTGCAGGCGCGCGTGGCCGAACTGAATGCCCTGCGCAGCGAACTGCAGGCGCAGGGTGAGCGTGCCGACAAACAGCGCCTGGCCGAGACCGAGCGGGACCTGCGTTATTTCAGTGCGCGGGTGCAGAGTGCCCAGGTGGTGCCGGCAGCGACTTCACGCAGCAAGGTGCAGATTGGTAGCCGGGTGCGGTTTGTGGATGCGCAGGATCAGGAACAGGTGGTGCAGCTGGTGGGCGAGGATGAAGCGGATGCGGGCCGGGGCTTGATTAACTGGGGCTCGCCGTTGGGGCGGGCATTGCTGGGCGCAGGGCCTGGAGATGAGGTAGTTTGGCGGCGGCCGGTGGGGGATCAGGCAATTGAAGTGGTCGAAATCGAAGTTGGACCCTAAGGGGCCGCTGTGCGGCCCATCGCCGGCAAGCCAGCTCCCACAGGATCACCACAGGTCTCAAAGGCTGCGGTAATCCTGTGGGAGCTGGCTTGCCGGCGATGGGCTGCAAAGCAGCCCCAAAAGCCTCGAATCAGACCACGCCCTGCGCCAGCATCGCATCGGCCACTTTCACGAAGCCTGCGATATTCGCACCTTTGACGTAGTTGATACGGCCATCCGCCTCTTCACCGTAGTGCACGCACGCATGGTGAATCGACTGCATGATGTTGTGCAGCTTGCTGTCCACTTCACCGGCAGTCCACAGCAGGCGCATGGCGTTCTGCGACATTTCCAGGCCCGACACGGCCACGCCACCGGCGTTGGAGGCCTTGCCCGGGGCGTACAGAATGCCAGCGTCCAGGAAGATATCCACAGCCTCAAGGGTGGTCGGCATGTTGGCACCTTCGGCCACGCAGATGCAGCCGTTGCGCAGCAGGGTGCGGGCGTCTTCGGCGCCCAGTTCATTCTGCGTGGCGCACGGCAGCGCGATGTCGCACGGCAGGCTCCACGGGGTCTGGCCCTTGCGGAACTCCAGGCCGAACTGCCCGGCCAGCTCGCTGATGCGGCCACGCTTGACGTTCTTCAGTTCCATCACCGCATCCCACTGGGCGTCGGTCAGGCCGGCTTCGGCATACAAGGTGCCTTCGGAGTCGGACAGCGAGATCACCTTGCCGCCCAGGTCCATGACTTTGCGCGCCGCATACTGGGCCACGTTGCCCGAGCCGGAAATCGCCACGCGGCAGCCATCGATACGCTTGTCCTGGCGCTTGAGCATTTCTTCAGCGAAGTACACGCAGCCATAGCCGGTGGCTTCAGGGCGGATCAGGCTGCCGCCGTAGGTCATGCCCTTGCCGGTCAGCACCGAGGTGAACTGGTTGGCCAGGCGCTTGTACTGGCCAAACATGAAGCCGATTTCGCGGGCACCCACGCCGATGTCACCAGCAGGTACGTCGCAGTCAGCGCCGATGTGGCGGTACAGCTCGCTCATGAACGCCTGGCAGAAGCGCATCACTTCGGCGTCGCTCTTGCCTTTCGGGTCGAAGTCCGAGCCACCTTTGCCGCCACCCATGGGCAGCGAGGTCAGCGAGTTCTTGAACACTTGCTCGAAGGCCAGGAACTTCAGCACGCTGAGGTTCACCGACGGGTGGAAGCGCAGGCCGCCCTTGTACGGGCCGATGGCGCTGCTCATCTGAATGCGGTAGCCGCGGTTGACCTGCACCTTGCCCTGGTCATCGACCCAGGAGACGCGGAACAGCACAGCACGCTCCGGCTCGACCATACGCTCAAGGATGCCGGATTGCAGGTAATGCGGATTGGCTTCAAGGAATGGCCACAGGGTGCGCAGCACCTCTTCCACCGCCTGGTGGAATTCAGGTTGGCCTGGGTCACGCTGTTGCAGGCGTGCAAGGAAATTGTCGACAGATTCGATCATGGTAGACATCTCACCGAAGGTTTTGGACTTATTGTTTTTTTCAGGAATGTACCAAGAAGCAATCGCACTGGAATAGGGCGTGATGTCGTTTTTTTGAAATTATTTGGTGCGCTTTATGTAAGTGTATACAAATTTACTGCCAAAACAGCCGTTTTCAGGTTTCACCAAGGCACAAAAATGGGGCTCCGCAGAGCCCCATTCTTGTGCAACTCAAACCGGCTTACTGGGCCAGTTTTTTGTGCCGTACACGGTGCGGCTGGGCAGCAGCATCGCCCAGGCGCTTTTTGCGGTCGGCTTCGTACTCGGTGTAGTTACCTTCGAAGAACACCACGTTCGAGTCGTCTTCGTACGCCAGGATGTGGGTAGCCACACGGTCCAGGAACCAACGGTCGTGGGAAATCACGATCGCGGCGCCCGGGAAGTCCAGCAGGGCTTCTTCCAGCGAACGCAGGGTTTCAACGTCCAGGTCGTTGGACGGTTCGTCGAGCAGCAGGACGTTGCCGCCCTCCTTCAGGGTCAGGGCCAGGTGCAGGCGGCCACGCTCACCGCCGGACAGGTCCTTGACGAACTTCTGCTGGTCGCCACCCTTGAAGTTGAAGCGGCCAACGTAGGTACGCGACGGGATCTCGTAGTTGCCGATGCGGATCATGTCGGAACCGTCGGAAACCTGCTGGAACACGGTCTTGGCACCGTCCAGGTCTTCACGGCTCTGGTCCACGCAGGCCAGTTGCACGGTTTCACCGATCTCGATGCTGCCCGAGTCCGGCTGCTCCTTGCCCATCAGCATGCGGAACAGGGTCGACTTACCGGCACCGTTACCACCGATAACGCCGACGATGGCGCCTTTAGGCATGGCGAACGACAGGTTGTCGATCAGCACGCGGTCGCCGTAGCCTTTGGTGACGTTCTTGAACTCGATGACCTTGTCGCCCAGGCGCGGGCCAGCCGGGATGTAGATCTCGTTGGTTTCGCTGCGCTTCTGGAATTCCTGCGACTGCATTTCTTCAAAGCGCTGCAGACGGGCCTTGGATTTGGACTGGCGAGCCTTGGCGCCTTTACGCACCCACTCCAGTTCCTCTTTCATGGCCTTTTCGTGGGCGCTCTGCTGCTTGGATTCCTGCGCCAGACGGTCCGACTTGGCTTCCAGCCAGCCCGAGTAGTTGCCTTCGTACGGGATGCCGGCGCCGCGGTCCAGTTCCAGGATCCAGCCGGCGACGTTGTCGAGGAAGTAACGGTCGTGGGTAATCGCAACCACGGTGCCCGGGAAATCGTGCAGGAAGCGCTCCAGCCAGGCCACCGAATCGGCATCCAGGTGGTTGGTTGGTTCGTCGAGCAGCAGCATGTCGGGGGCCGACAGCAGCAGGCGGCACAGGGCCACACGGCGCTTCTCACCACCGGACAGGTGCTCGATGCGGGCATCCCAGGCAGGCAGGCGCAGAGCATCGGCGGCGACGTCCAGCTGGCGCTCCAGGTTGTGGCCATCGGCGGCTTGCAGAATGGCTTCCAGCTTGGCCTGTTCGGCAGCGAGCTTGTCGAAGTCGGCATCCGGTTCGGCGTAGGCGGCGTAAACCTCGTCCAGGCGCGCCTGGGCGTCCTTGATCACGCTGACGGCTTCCTCGACCACTTCGCGAACGGACTTGTTAGGGTCCAGTTGCGGTTCCTGCGGCAGGTAGCCTACGTTGATGTCGGGCATCGGACGGGCTTCGCCGTCGAATTCCTTGTCGACGCCCGCCATGATCCGCAGCAGGGTCGACTTACCGGCGCCGTTCAGGCCGAGCACGCCAATCTTGGCGCCCGGGAAGAACGACAGGGAAATGTTCTTGAGAATTTCCCGCTTCGGCGGCACGACCTTGCTCAGCCGATGCATGGTGTAGACGTATTGAGCCAAAACCAAGCCCTCTAATCAGATAGGTAAAGACATCGACGATCGCCCCGGCGCGCTCGCCAGGGAGATGTGTGTTTGGGTGTCGTTGAACAAAGTCGACCATTCTACGCCAACGCACGGCGTTGCATAGGAGGGGGCGATGGTGGGCTGGGATCGGAGTGATCCCTGGGAGAAATGTATTGCCTATGCTGGCCCCTTCGCGGCTAAAGCCGCTCCCACAGAGATATCGCCGCCCTCAAGGGCAACGCAGTACCTGTGGGAGCGGCTTTAGCCGCGAAAGGGCCGGCACAGCAGCCGAAAATGGCTCAGACGTGACGCTGCCTGGCCTTGCCACGCGGCAACCGGCAACGGTCACCCTGCTCGGCCAGGCGCGCAGCCCAGGCAGACTTCACGCTGAAACCACCGCTGCGGGCAGGCTGCTGCTCGCCAACCTTGGCGGGTTTGCCGGCCGCAGGCGCAGTGCTGACCACCTTGACTGCCGGCTTGTTGGCCGCAGCCACCGCAACTGCCGGCTCTGCTGCCGCCTTGGCGGTATTGCGCAGTTCAGCCAGCGACGGGGCCTTGCTTTTGGCGGCGTTGGCCGCCTCGGGTTTGCTCAGCGAACGCTGGCAAGACTTGCAGGATACGTCCTCGGTCACGGCAGTGCTGACAAGGGTCTGACTGCTGCGCCCGCAGGCGGAATCGAGGCCATTGGAGGAAAAGTGAGTAACCAAAACCGAACATCTCCGATGCGTTGTCATGTGAAGCGGGCGCTATTCTCGCACAGGTTGCAGGGGCTTGCCGAACCACCGGGCAGGCACCATCGGTCAACATGGCTGGCACTTTGCCATAATCCTAGGCATGCTAGCCGGTTTCGGGTGTCCGGCCTTATAGTGCGCCACCGCGGTACGGCAGCCAGGCACCGGCACTCACCGTGCATGATCCTTCCCTGCCATCGCCAGCCCAATCGCAGGATCAACGCTTGACCAACCTTACTCATCCGTCGTCATTGCGTTCCGCGCCACACGCGCCCGCCGCTACCCTGCGCGGGTCGATCAAGGGTGCGCTGGCGCTGCTGGCCCTGATCCTGCTGGGCCTGCTGCTGTGGCAGCTGTTCGCCCAGTTCAACCACACCCAGGCCGACCTGCGCAAACAAAGCCTGGACGCCACCGCAGAGCTGGCCGACCACCTGAGCCTGAACATGGCGTTCAAGGCACAGCAAGCCGTGAACGTGGTGCAGCCCTACGTCAATGCGCCGACGCCGGCCGCCCTGCCCAGCCTGCTGGATACCCTGCGCGAACGCCTGCCCGCCCTGCAGAGCATGGCCTGGCTGGACAGCGCCGGGCAGCTGCGCAGCGACAGCCTGCCAGGCAGCCCGGACCGCCAGTTGCTTGACGAGCTGCTGACGCTGAACCAGGGGCGCCCGTACTTCTTTACCAATTCGGCCGACAATCGAACCTTGTACCTGCTGCTGCGCCAGGCCGCCGAACAGGACCGCGGCTACTGGCTGCTGCGCCTGTCGCCGGACTACTACCGCGAGCTCACCGTTCACCTCGATGGCGGCGGCCACCCGCTGTGGCTACTGGAAAACAGCCGCAGCGGCGAAGTGCTGCAGCAGCACGCCCCAACCGACACCAGCCACGAGCCGTTGCAAAGCGTGATGCTGGCCTTCATCGACAACAGCACCTGGCAGCTGCGCGGCCTGTTCGACGCCAAGCTGACCCAGCAAAAACTGCTGCCCGCGCTGATCGGCAAATGCCTGTTGGTGCTGTTCTGTGCCCTGTTGCCGGTGTTGGCGCTGATCAACATGCGCCGCCGCCAGCGCGCGTTGCAGGAAGACCGCCGGCGCTACCAGGAAATCTTCGAAGGCACCGGCGTGGCCCTGTGCGTGCTCGACCTGTCCAGTCTGCCCGGCCAGCTCGACCGCTACCACCTGCGCAACCACGCCGCACTCAAGCACAGCCTGGCGCTGGACCCGAACCTGCGCCGTTCGCTGTTGCTGGAGCTGAAGATTACCGAGGTCAACCAGGTGGCGCGCCAGCTGTTGAACATCGAATGCCACGAAGGGGCCTGGCAGCGGCTGATCGATGGCAGCGGCGATGGCCGCGACAGCGTCGGCATGCAACTGATCGACGCGCTGATCGAACAACGCCAGGTGCTGGAGCTTGAAGTGCGCCTGCCGGCTCCGCTGGGTGGCGAGTTGCACCTGTGGCTGATGGCGCGCCTGCCGCAGCAGCGCCGCGACTACCAGGCCGTGATCCTCAGCATCAGCGACATCACCAGCCGCAAACAGGTCGAGCTGTCGTTGCTGGAGCGCGAGAGTTTCTGGTCGGACGTGGTGCGCACCGTGCCCGATCAGCTGTACGTGCAAGACGTAATCAGCCAGCGGATGATCTTCAGCAACCGCCACCTGGGGCAGACCCTGGGTTACGACCGTACCGAGCTTGCGCAGATGGGCGACCGCTTCTGGGAGCTGCTGCTGCACCCCGAAGATGCCGCGCACTACCAGGCGTTGCGCCAGCAACAGCGTGACAACGGCCATGATCAACCACTGCACTGCCAGCTGCGCTTCCGCCACCGTGATGGCGGCTGGCGCTGCTACGACATCCGCGAACAGGTGCTGACCCGTGACGCCGATGGCCTGGTAACGCGCATCATCGGCGTGGGCAAGGACGTGACGGTGCAGATCGAGGCCAGCCAGTCACTGCGCGACAGCGAACAGCGCTACCGCATGCTCGCCGAAAGCATCAGCGACGTGATCTTCTCCACCGACAGCCTGCTGCAGCTCAACTATGTCAGCCCTTCCGTGCAGAGCGTGCTGGGCTACCAGGCTGACTGGATTTTCGCCAACGGCTGGCAATCGATCATCGCCAACCCGGCCCAGCTCACCGGTATCTACAGCCTGATGGAACGCGTCAGCAAGGCCATGGGCGACCCGGCACAACTGGCCCAGCTGCGCAACCAGCTGCCAACCCAGCTGTTCCTGTTCGACTGCCTGCGCGCCGATGGCCGCAAGATCCCGATCGAGCTGCGCCTGGTGCTGGTGTGGGACGATGACCAACGCTTTGAAGGCGTGCTTGGCGTGGGCCGCGACATCAGCCAGCAACGCCGCGCCGAAAAAGACCTGCGCATGGCCGCGACGGTATTCGAGCACTCCACGTCGGCGATCCTCATCACCGACCCGGCCGGCTATATCGTCCAGGCCAACGAGGCGTTCAGCCGTGTCAGCGGTTATGCCGTCAGTGAAGTGCTCGACCAGCTGCCGGGCATGCTTACCGTCGATGAACAGCAGGAAGGCCACCTGCGCTACGTGGTCAAGCAGCTGCACCAGCGCGGCAGCTGGGAAGGCGAGGTGTGGCTCAAGCGCCGCGACGGCGACCACTACCCGGCGTGGGTCGGCATTACTGCAGTACTCGATGACGAGGGCGACCTGGCCAGCTACGTGTGCTTCTTCACCGACATCAGCGAGCGCAAGGCCAGCGAACAGCGCATCCACCGCCTGGCCTACTACGACGCCCTCACCCACCTGCCCAACCGCACACTGTTCCAGGACCGCCTGTACAACGCCCTGCAGCAGGCCGAGCGGCAGAAAGCCTGGGTGGTGCTGATGTTCCTCGACCTGGACCGTTTCAAGCCGATCAACGACTCCCTCGGCCATGCCGCCGGCGACCGCATGCTCAAGGACATGGCCCTGCGCCTGCTGGCCTGCGTGGATGACGACGACACCGTGGCGCGCATGGGCGGCGACGAGTTCACCCTGCTGCTGCAACCGCGCCCCACCCGCGAGATGGCCCTAAACCGCGCCATCCACGTGGCCGAGAACATCCTCGGCAGCCTGGTGCGCCCGTTCGTGCTGGAAAACCGCGAGTTCTTCGTCACCGCCAGTATCGGCATCGCCCTCAGCCCGCAGGATGGCGGCGAGCTGAGCCAGTTGATGAAAAACGCCGATACCGCCATGTACCACGCCAAGGAACGCGGCAAGAACAACTTCCAGTTCTACCAGGCCGAAATGAACGCCAGCGCCCTGGAGCGCCTGGAGCTGGAAAGCGACCTGCGTCATGCCATGGAGCAGAACGAGTTCATCCTCTACTACCAGCCGCAGTTCAGCGGCGACGGCAAGCGCCTGACCGGTGCCGAAGCGCTGCTGCGCTGGCGCCATCCGACCCGTGGGCTGGTGCCACCGGGCGACTTCATACCGGTGATCGAGGAACTGGGCCTGGTGGTGGACGTGGGCGACTGGGTGCTGCGCGAGGCCAGCCGGCAGCTCAAGGCCTGGCACAAGGCCAAGGTGCGAGTGCCCAAGGTGTCAGTGAACATTTCCGCGCGGCAGTTCTCCGACGGCCAGTTGGGCACGCGCATTGCCAACATCCTTGAAGAGAGCGGCCTGCCGCCTGCGTGTCTGGAGCTGGAACTGACCGAAAGTATCCTGATGCGCGAAGTGAACGAGGCGCTGCAGATTCTTGCCAGCCTGAAGAACCTCGGCCTGAGCATTGCGGTCGACGACTTCGGCACCGGTTACTCGTCGCTCAACTACCTCAAGCAGTTCCCCATCGACGTGCTGAAGATCGACCGCACCTTCGTCGACGGCCTGCCCGAAGGTGAGCAGGATGCGCAAATTGCCCGGGCGATCATCGCCATGGCCCACAGCCTCAACCTGGCGGTCATCGCCGAGGGTGTGGAAACCCACGAACAGCTGGAGTTCCTGCGCGAACATGGTTGCGACGAGGTCCAGGGCTACCTGTTCGGGCGGCCGATGCCGGCGCATCAGTTCGAGGCGCAGTTCTCCAACGAGACCCTGTTCATGTTCCATTGAGGGGGGCAAAGCCCCCTCAAAAGCGGACTTCCGGGTCAACTAGCGCGCCCGCGCAGCCCAGACACGGCGCGGGATGCAACATGAAGCCCATTGGTCCGCGACTTGATGCCACTTCATATGCCAGCCGCGAATCAATCGGTTAGAATGCCCCCCCAAACTACCCCGATCCTTGAGGACCGCCATGTTCAGCCGTGATTTGACCATTGCCAAGTACGACGCCGAGCTCTTCGAAGCCATGCAGCAAGAAGCTCTGCGCCAGGAAGAGCATATCGAGCTGATCGCTTCGGAAAACTACACCAGCCCGGCAGTCATGGAAGCTCAGGGCTCGGTCCTGACCAACAAGTACGCCGAAGGCTACCCAGGCAAGCGCTACTACGGTGGTTGCGAATACGTCGACGTCGTCGAGCAACTGGCCATCGACCGTGCCAAGGAGCTGTTCGGCGCCGACTACGCCAACGTCCAGCCGCACGCCGGATCCCAGGCCAACGCTGCCGTCTACCTGGCCCTGCTGTCGGCCGGTGACACCATCCTGGGCATGAGCCTGGCCCACGGTGGCCACCTGACCCACGGTGCTTCGGTAAGCTCCTCGGGCAAGCTGTACAACGCCATCCAGTACGGCATCGACGGCAACGGCCTGATCGACTACGACGAAGTCGAGCGCCTGGCTGTCGAGCACAAGCCGAAGATGATCGTTGCCGGCTTCTCGGCCTACTCGCAGGTTCTGGACTTCGCCCGCTTCCGCGCCATCGCCGACAAGGTCGGTGCCTACCTGTTCGTCGACATGGCCCACGTTGCCGGCCTGGTTGCCGCTGGCGTGTACCCGAACCCTGTTCCGTTCGCCGACGTGGTCACCACCACCACGCACAAGACCCTGCGCGGCCCGCGCGGCGGCCTGATCCTGGCCCGCGCCAACGCCGACATCGAGAAGAAGCTGAACTCCGCTGTCTTCCCGGGCGCCCAAGGCGGCCCGCTGGAGCACGTCATCGCTGCCAAGGCCATCTGCTTCAAGGAAGCCCTGCAGCCTGAGTTCAAGGCTTACCAGCAGCAAGTGGTGAAGAACGCCCAGGCCATGGCCAGCGTGTTCATCGAGCGTGGTTTCGACGTAGTGTCCGGTGGCACCCAGAACCACCTGTTCCTGCTGTCGCTGATCAAGCAGGAAATCTCCGGTAAGGACGCTGACGCCGCCCTGGGCAAAGCGTTCATCACCGTCAACAAGAACTCGGTACCGAACGACCCACGTTCGCCATTCGTCACTTCGGGCCTGCGTTTCGGCACCCCAGCCGTTACCACCCGTGGTTTCAAGGAAGCCGAGTGCCGCGAGCTGGCCGGCTGGATCTGCGACATCCTGGCTGACCTGAACAACGAAGCGGTCATCGACGCTGTACGTGAGAAGGTCAAGGCCATCTGCAAGAAGCTGCCGGTTTACGGCAACTGATTGGCGATTGCCTGATGTGAAGAAGCCCGGCCTAGTGCCGGGCTTTTTCGTTTGCGCCACTGCAATCACGTATTACCCTGTGCCCCCATTCACTTATCGAGCACAGGCCGCACCTTGACCAGGGAACAACTCGAAACCCACCAGATTCCAATCTACTTCGCCGCCGTGCTCGCGGCCGTAGCCTTCGGCTTGATGGCCAGCGACAGCGCCAGCCAGCTGGAAGCCCTGGTGACCCCCGCCATCGCCGTGTTGATGTATGCGATGTTTCTGCAGATCCCTTTCCTCGACCTGCGTCAGGGTTTGGGCAACCGCCGCTTCATCACCGCGTTACTGCTCGCCAACTTCATCCTTGTGCCGTTACTGGTCTGGGCCATTACCCGTGGGCTGGTGGAACACCCGGCGATCCTCGTCGGCGCCTTGCTGGTGCTGCTTACGCCGTGCATCGACTATGTGGTGGTGTTCACCCACATAGGCAAAGGCGACTCGCGCCTTACCTTGGCCGCTACACCCGTGCTGCTGTTGCTGCAACTGGTGCTACTGCCGGTGTATCTGGCCTGGATGCTGGGAGACAGCAGCAACGTGGCAATCTCCATCACCCCGTTCGTGGAAGCCTTTGTACTGTTGATTGTGTTGCCAATGATCCTGGCCGTGCTCACCAGTGCCGGCGCTCGTCGCTCAGGCGCGGTTTCGGCCTGGAACGACGCCTGGGCGTGGTTGCCCGTACCGGCGATGGCCCTGGTGCTGGTGGTTGTGATCGCCTCGCAGATTGCTGTGGTGCTGCGAGATTTCGACCGTTTGCTACCGGTCATTCCGGTGTACATCGGCTTCATGTTGCTGGCGCCCGCGCTTGGGTTCATTTCGGCGCGGCTGCTGCGCCTGCCTGTTGCCGAAGCACGCTCGGTCACCTTCAGCGCCGCCACGCGAAACTCGCTGGTGGTGTTGCCGCTGGCGCTGGCATTGCCGGAAGAAATCCGTGGGTTGGCTGCGGCAGCAGTGATAACCCAAACGCTGGTGGAGTTGGTATGCGAGCTGATTTATGTGCGCGCGGTGCCACGGCTCGTGGGTTGATTCGTTCGCTAATGTAGATGCGCTATATGGCACCGGCTTCGCCGGTGTTCGCGGGCTTGCCCTAATGCCAGTCAGTTAAGCCAATCGGGGCTGCTGCGCAGCCCATCGCCGGCAAGCCAGCTCCCACACCGACCGCATCGCACTCAAGCCATGCGCTGTACCTGTGGGAGCCTGGCTTGCCGGCGATGGGCCGCAAAGCGGCCCCTTGGGCACTCACCAGTTATAGGTGACCGTCCCGTAAACCGTGCGCTGCTGCCCATACTGGCAGCCCATGTCGCTGAAGCACCCGGCCACGTACTCCTTGTCGAACAGGTTGCTGGCATTGAGCGCCAGCTCCACACCCTTGAGCGAAGCATCAAGCTTGCCCAGCTCGTAGCTGACCATTGCGTCCACCAACACATAGCTGTCGACCTTGAAGCTGTTCTGCGCATCGCCATAGGTACTGCCCACATAGCGGGTGCCCGCGCCCAGTCGCAGCCCGCCTGGCAACAGATAGTCCGCCCACAGCGAGGCCATGTGCTCCGGTGTGCGGAACGGTGTGTTGCCCTTGTTGCCGCGTTCGGACTTGGTCACTTCAACATCGTTCCAGGTGTAGCTGCCGATCAGGTTGAAACCCGGCGCCAGCTCGGTCTTGGCCTCCAGTTCCACACCGCGCGAACGCACCTCGCCTTCCTGGCGGCTGAAGCCGTTGACGTTCTCGGTCACGTTCTGCCGGGTCAGCTCGAACACTGCGACGGTGTACAGGCTATTGCTGCCGGGCGGTTCGTACTTCAGGCCCAGCTCATACTGCTTGCCGGTTTCCGGGTCGAGCTGGGTGCCATCGGCAGTGGTGCCCATGACTGGCAGGAACGACTCGCTGTAGCTGAGGTAAGGCGCCAGGCCATTGTCGAACAGATACACCAAGCCGGCACGGCCGCTGAACTGCTCGTCCTTCTGGGTTTGCGGGGCACGGTCGTCCTTCTGGTTGGCCGCCCAGTCGTAGCGGCCACCCAGCAGCAACACCCAGTTGTCGATGCGCAACTGGTCCTGCAGGTACACACCGGTCTGGGACAGTTTTTGCTCATAGCTGGCAAAGCTGAACGGCACCGTGCTCAGCGGCTGGCCGTACACCGGCTGGAACGGGTCGAAGCTTTGCAGGATGAAGTCCAGCGACTGCTGCTGGTCGAACTTGCCGTTGTTGTAGTCCACCCCCGTGAGCAGCGTGTGCTCCACCGGCCCGGTAGCGAAGTTGGCCTGGACGTGGGTGTCCACCGTGAACAGGCGGCCATCGCCCTTGCGTTGGTCGCTGTAACGCGAATACTGCCCACCGCCAACCGGGCCGAACAGGGCGATCTCGCTGCTGGCCTGCCGGTAGTTGCTGTAGCGCACGTTCTGGCGCAGGGTCCACACCTCGTCGAAGTGGTGCTCGAACACATAGCCCAGCGAGGTTTTTTCGTTGGTCATGAAGTCGTAGGCACTGTCGCCCACGTAGGTGTCGCGGTCCAGTCGACCACGCGCATCTCGGAACACGGTACCGCTGGCGGGCAGCGCGTTGGCGAAGTTACCGGTCTGGCGCTGGTATTCGCCAAGCAGAGTGAGCTCGGTATCGGCACTGGGGCGATAGCTGAGCGCCGGGGCGATGTACTGCCGGCGATTGGTGATGTGATCGGTCTGGGCATCGGTTTCGCGGAACAGGCCGGTCAGGCGATAACTCCAGATGCCTTCGTCATCCAGCGCATCACCCAGGTCGAACGCGCCTTGCTGGTAGTTCAGGTTGCCTGCCTGCAATTGCACTTCGTGCAAAGGCTGCTGGGTGGGGCGCTTGCTCACCAGGTTGATCTGCCCGCCTGGGTCCGAAGCACCGTACAGCACCGAGCTGGCACCGCGCAGCACCTCGATGCGCTCCAGGCCGTAGGGCTCTGGCGCGTCCCAACCGAGAAACTCCGGCAGGAAGGTGCGAGTGCCGTCGCGCAACATGCGCCCGGTGCCCTGCTGGAAACCGCGGATGGACAATTGATCGACGACGAACTGCGGGCCGGCCAGCTCGGTGTTGACGCCCGGGGTATAGCGCAGCGCCTGGGCCACGGTCTTGGGCTGCTGGGCCTCGATCTGCTCGCGGGTGATGACCGAGACCGAAGCCGGGGTTTCGATCAAGGGGGTGTCGGTCTTGCTGCCGACCGACGAACGTTTGGCCACGTAGCCATCGTCCGGGCTGACCGAACTGTAGGCTTGGCCAACGATCGAGGTCGCCCCCAACTCCAGCGCGCCGGACGATTGCGCGGCGGGCTCCAGGGTGACACTGGCGCTGCCGGTGGAGCGCCAGGTCAGGCCACTGCCTTGCAGCAATTCGGACAGTGCTGCTTCCGGTTCATGCCTGCCACTGATGCCGCGGCTGCTCTTGCCCTGCACGAGGTTGCCATCGAAGATCACCTGCAGCCCGCCCTGCGCGGCCAGGCGATTGAGCGCGCTGGCCAACGGCTGCGGGGCAATGTCGAACTCACGTGGTTCAGCCAGGGCCAGGCCTGGCAGCAGCGCGCACAGCAGCGAAAACGACGTCATCGACGCCCTGCGGAATTGGCCTTGGATCATCAACACTCCCCCTTTCAAATACGAAGCATTCGTTTTTGAAAGGGGATGACGGATGACTGCAGCAGACCCGTAAAAATAGTTTTGATACCGATTAAGGGATGGCACCGGCAAAGCCGGTGCCATCCACCGCTAGTCAGTCACGCGCCTCAAATACCAGCAAATACGCCGAGTAGCGCCGGATACTTAACGGAAAGGCCTGCTCCAAGGTCGCCAACCCTTCATCCAGCCGGTCCAGCCGGAACGTGCCGCTCACCTTCAAGCCACGCAATTGTTCGTCGCCGATCACCAGCCACCCCGGCCGATAGCGCTCCAGCGCTTTCAACACCTGCGCCAGTGGGGCCTGCTCGAATACCAGCCGCCCCTCTTGCCAGGCCAATGCACTGTCCACATCCACCCGATGTTTGCTGCCTGACCGCCCAGCCCCCCGCCCCACCGCTTCACCGGCAGCAAGCTCAACCCGATCCTGCGCATCGCTGACTGCCACCCGCCCGCGCCTGACCACCACATCCACCGCCGCGCCCTCGCGGCTCACTGCGTACACAGTGCCCAACGCCGCTGCCTGCACCTCCCCCGCCTGCACGGTAAACGGCCGAGCCGGGTCATGCGCCACGTCGAACACCGCCTCGCCCTTGCGCAAAGTGATGCGCCGCGCCCCGGCAGTCAGCTCGACGTCCACCGCCGATTCGGCATCCAGGCTGATGCGCGAGCCATCACTCAGCGCAACAACCCGGCGCTCGCCTACCCCGGTCCGATAATCCGCCCCCCACTGCCCCTGCCAGGCCAGCGCCAGGCCGACGCCCAGCACCAGCACAGCCGCACTGGCCAGTGCCCACTGCCGAGCCGGCGTACGCCGACGCAACGGCGCCTGCATCTGCCCACTCAAGGCCCATAGCCGCCGCGCTTCGACAAATGCCTGCTGATGCTCCGGCGCCTGCGCGCACCAGGCCCGCGCCGCCTCCACATCGCCAGGTTGCACATGCCCCGACGTCAAGCGCACCACCCAGGCCTGGGCAGCCCGACGTACGTCAAGTGAAGGGTCGAGAGGAGCGGATGGCTTGTGCATGACCGTCAACGTTGCAAACTCTGGCCCAGAAAGTCCAGCGCTATGGCCAGCTGCTTCTCGACCGTACTCACCGACACGCCCAACTGCTCGGCTACCGCCTTGTGCGCCATGCCTTCCAGGCGGCACAGCAGAAAAATCTCCTGGCAGCGCGGCGGCAGGCGCTGCAACGCCTCGGCCATCAACGCCAGCTCACGCCGGGCAGCAACTTCGGCAAAGGGTTCTGGGCTCTCGCCAGTGACTTCGTACAGATAGGCCATGCCCTCGTCATGCTGCCCCCGCGTGCCACGGCTGCGGGTGTGATCGATGACCAGGTTGCGGGCAATGCGAAACAGCAGGCTGCGCAGGTTAAGCACCGGGCCACGGGGCGGCTGACGCAGCATGCGCAGGTAGGTTTCCTGCACCAGGTCGGCCGCTGTGTCGGTGTTGCGCAACTGCCGGTACAGGAACGCGCGCAACTCCCCCGCATGGGTCTTGAAAGCCAGTTCCAGCTCTTCGGTCTTCATGCTTGGGTGCGACCCGGACGGGGAGGAAGCCGCTGACTTTAACGATAAGGGTTTTCATTTACAACGGGGCAAGCACACGCCGCCCTCCCCCGTCGTTACCGGCTGCCAATCAGAACCGGTACTCCACACTGGTCATGAAATTGCGCGGTTCGCCATACACCACCCAGCTGTCGGCATAGCCGTAGTACGTCTTGTCGAACACGTTGTTGAGGTTGAGCTTCACGCTCAGGTCGCGGGTAACGTCATACCGCGTCATCAGGTTCACCACTGCGTAACTGCCCTGGGTGAAAGTGCGCAGGTCCTGGCCATACTTGCTCTGCCAGTTCACGCCGCCGCCCACGGTCAGCTTGTCCAAGGCGCCCGGCAGGCGGTAGGTGGTGAAGGTTTTCACGCTGTGGCGCGGGATATTGGTGACGATGCGCTGGTCGTCCTGGTCGGTACTGACGCTGTAGGCATAACCGGCCATGGCCTGCCAGCCTTCGGCCAATTCGCCATCCAGCGACAACTCAACGCCTTCAGTGGTAGTGCCCTGCTCAAGGGTGTAGATATCCGGGTCACGCAGGTACACGGCCAGGTTGTCCTGCTCGATTTTGAACAGCGCCAGGCTGGCATTGAGCTTGTCGTCGTTGAAGCTGCCCTTCACCCCTACCTCGTAGCCTACCCCTTCCTGCGGATCCAGCGCCTTGTTGTTGATGTCCTTCATGCCGTATTGCTGCGGGTTGAAGATTTTGGTGTAGCTGCCGTACAGCGACCAGGTGTCGTTCAGGTCGTAGACCAGCCCGGCGTACGGCAGGAAGATGCCATGCCGGTTCTGGCTGTCCTTGGTACTGGTGCCGCTGTAGCTGATGTTCTCGTTCTCGCGCTTCCAGTCGGTCACCCGGCTGCCGAGGATCAGGTGAGTGTTGTCGGTGATATGAAAGCGCGACGTCAGGTAGGCCGCGTACTGGTTTTCGTCGATCAGGCTTTTGCCCACCGGGGTGGTGTCCGGGCGTGGGCCGCTGCCATCCCAGGTGAAGAAGTTGTCGATGGTGCCGTCATAGCCGGTCCATGGCCCGTACCAGCCGCCCCGCTCCGGGGTGTGCTCGCGGTAACGAGACAGGGTGGTCCCCACGATCAGCTCATGCTCGCGGCCGAACAGGCTGAAGGGGCCGGTGACGTAGGCGTCCAGTGTGTTCTGCCGTGGGGTGCCGGACCAGCGGTTGGGGTACATGTAGGCACCGGCGCCAGTCTGCTGGTCGATGCTGCCGTTGAGGTAGTTGGTCAGTTGGTCGAAGGAGTTTTGCGTGTGGCTGAGTTCGACCTTGGCGCTCCAGCCATTGTCGAACGTGTGCTCGATGGAGCCGAAAAGGTTGGTCACCTTGCGGTCGTAATAGGCCCAGTCAGGCGAGCTGTTGGTCGAGCGCGGGAAGTCGGTTTTCTGGCCATTGCTGAAATACACCGGGAAGCCCGCACGCAGCGGCGAGTTGGTGTGGGTGTTGGCGTAGCTGAAACCCAGGGTGAGCAAGGTCGACTCCGCCAGGTCGAACTCGGTGATGCCATACACCAGCGCGGCATCCGACGACATGCGGTCAACCCAGTACTTCTGGTCCTTGTAGTCCACCACCAGGCGCCCGCGCACATTGCCCGTTTCGGTCAATGGCCCCGAAGCATCGAAGCCCAGGCCGTAGCGGTCCCAGCTACCGGCCTCGGCGGTGACGCTGAACTGCGGCTCGAAGGTGGGCCGCTTGCGGATCAGGTTGATGGTCGCCGAAGGCGTGCCGGTGCCGCTGATCAACCCGGTGGCGCCCCGTACGATCTCGACCCGATCGTACATGGCGGTGTACTGGGTGGAGTTGTCGATGCGCGACGAAGTCGGCACACCGTCGATTTCGAAGTTGTTGATCTGGAAGCCACGCGACCAGTAGGTGTTGTTCTCGGCGCCGATGCTGGTATGCGACGCGGTGATGCCTGGCGTCTGCTCCAGCACCTCGTTGAGGGTGGTGAGCTTCTGGTCATCCAGGCGCTGGCGAGTCATGACCGTCAGCGATTGCGGGGTTTCCTTCGGCGTCAGGTTCAGGCGCGTCGAGCTGCTGGAGGAATACGTGGTGTACAGCCCGGTGCCTTCGGTAGTCGACCCCGGCGCCTTGCCGGAAATGCTCAAGGTCTCCAGCTGCACACTGTTACCCGCGCGGGCTGGCAAGGTGATGACGAAGCTGCTGGCATTGGGCTGGCTGAGCTGCGCATTGCTGCCGGCCACCAGGGTGCGAATGGCATCGCCCGCGCTGAGCTGGCCCAGCACCGCAGAGGATGACTGGCCCATGACTTCACTGGCGCTGTAAATCACCTGATAGCCGCTTTGCGCGCTGAACGCATCGAGCGCATCGGCCAGTGCCTGGGCGGGGATGTTAAAACTGAAACGTTGGCTCTGCGCCTGCGCAGCGTTTGCCTCGGCAGCCTGCACTGGCAACCCGGGCAATGCAGAGAAAAAGCTGGCCGCCAGCACGGCACTGGCCAATGGGCGGCGGTTGAAAACAGAATCGCGTGGGTGCTGCATGTGTACTCCCCGGAAAAATGCAAAT
This sequence comes from Pseudomonas sp. RV120224-01b, assembly GCF_003208145.1. Lineage (NCBI taxonomy): Bacteria > Pseudomonadati > Pseudomonadota > Gammaproteobacteria > Pseudomonadales > Pseudomonadaceae > Pseudomonas > Pseudomonas sp. RV120224-01b. Next base: position 581,074 of record NZ_QKMQ01000002.1, read on the forward strand.
GCAAATATTTCTTATGTGTGGGGTGTGACGCAGCAGAATCGGTAATCCCCGCGCGGGTAAAAAAAATTATCGAATGATCAGCCAATGCCCCAGCAACGGGTGGGCTTGCAGTTGTTGGCTACTGACCAAGGCATCCAGGGCGCTGTCGGCGTTGTCCAGGTTGAAACTGCCACTCACCAGCCGCTGCCCGGCCTGTTCGTTCAGCAACACCAGGCGCTTGCCTTGGTAACCGGCCAGTTGCTGCAGCACCTGTTGCAACGGCACCTCACGCACCCGCAGCTGCCCGGTGCGCCAGGCCAGCAGGCGCTCGGCATCAACCGTTTCCGGCGCGCTTACCCGCTCGCCCTGAACTTCCAGGCGTTGCCCCGGAGCGAGCAATTGATGTTGTGCCGGCGTGCTGACTTGCACCCGGCCGCTGAGCAATACCACCTCATCACCTGCCGCTGCGCGGCTGACCGAAAAGCGCGTGCCCAGCACTTCAACCTTGGCCTCGTCGACGTGCACCACGAATGGCCGACCGTCGTGCACCACATCGGCAAACAACCGCCCTTGGCGCAGCCGCACGGTGCGTGTAGCGCCCTGCACGTCCACATCCACCTCGCTGGCGCTGTCCAGCCACAGGCGGGAGCCATCGTTCAGCAGCACCTCGCGGCGCTCGCCCGCCAGCGTGGCGTAGTCGCTGCCCAAGCCCTGCAACGCCGGCACCGACAGCCAGACCGCACCAGCGGCCACTAGCAGGCAGGCAGCAGCCGCGTAACGCGGCCAACGCCCGGCCTTGGCACGGTCGGCCTTGCGCACCCGGTGTGCGGGCAGTTCAAGGGTTTGCCACAGCTGCTCCACCTCGGCATATGCCCGTGCGTTTTGTGGTTGCAGCCGCCAGGCCTCGAACGCCGCATGCTCTTCGCTGCCAGGGTTTTCGACGCGCAGGCGGGTAAACCAGTCCAGGGCTTGCTGGTGCGCGATAGGGTCGTGGTCGGGAGAGACGGTCATGGCGATTCAGTCTTGATGCGGGCATCCAGCGCGGCGGCGGCGCAGTGGCTGAGGGCTTTGTTCAAATGCCGCTCGACGGCGCGCTCATTGATGCCAAGCCGCGTGGCGATGTCCTTGTAGCTCATTTGCTCCACCCGGGCCAGCAGAAACACCTCACGGGTGGGCGATGGCAAGCCATCGATCAACCGCTCCAGATGCGCCAGCGTGTTGCCCGCCATCGCACTGCGCTCGGGTGTGGTATCGGTCAGTAACTGGTCCAGCGCTTGCTCGTCGTTCACCCCACGCACCTGGGTACGGCGGGCGTGGTCGATGCTCAGGTTGGTGGCGATGCGGTAAAGGAACGCGCGCAGGTTGCCAACCTGGCCGTGCTCGCTGTGCAGCAGGCGCACGAAGGCGTCCTGCAGCAGGTCCCGGGCAGTTTCGCGGCAGCGCACCTTGCGGGTGAGGAAGGCCAGCAATTCGTTGCGGTGCCGTTGGTAGAGCAGCGACAGGCTGCGGGCTTCCTGCTCGTCGGACATGGGCTGGCGCGTGTGCTGGGGTGGCTGGAGCGGCGATGCTAGCGTTGTTGAGAATTGATCGCAAGTGTAAAACAGCGACGCGGCCGCTCCTGCACCGACCGCGTCAACCGCTTAGAACCTGGCCCGCAGCGCCAGGTTGAAATTGCGCGGCTCGCCGTAGAAGTTCCAGTAGTTGGGGTTGCCCAGGGTCTGGTAGTACTTCTTGTCGAACACGTTATCCAGGTTGTACTGCACCTCAAGGTTCTTGTTGATCTCGTAGATCGCATGCAGGTTGGTCAGGTGGTAGGCGTCCTGCTGGATTTTGTAGTCTTCGCCAACCTCGGTCTGGGTCATCTTGCTTTGCGCATAGAAGCTGCCGCCTACACGCAGCTGGTTGAGCGCACCTGGCAGACGGTAATCGGTAGCGACCTTGAACAGGTGGCGTGGCGAGGCGCCGTTGAAGTCTTCGCCTTTCTGCTCACCCGCAATGTATTTGGACTGGGTATAGGTGTAGCCCGCCGACACGTTCCAGTTCGGCAACACCTCACCGGTCAGCTCCAGCTCGATGCCTTTGTTGCGCACCTTGTCGGATGCACGGTAGCAAGCAAAGGTCTGCGCACACGTCACCCGCTCGGCACGGCCAGTCTGGTCGGACTGGAACAGCGCGATGGAAGTTTGCAGGCGCTTGTCCAGGAACTCACCCTTCAAGCCGATCTCGTAATTGCTGCCGGTCATCGGCAGGAGCGTATTGCCATATGGGTCCTGCGAACTCTGTGGCTTGAAAATTTCGGTATAGCTGGCATAGGCCGACCAGTTTTCACTCAGGTCCTGCACCAGGCCCGCATACGGAGTGACTTCGCCACTCTTGGAGAAGTGCTTATAGTCTGTGGGCTCACGCTTGCCATTGGTGTCGTCCAGCGAATCGTGGCTGTACCAGCTCCAGCGGCTGCCGAGGATGAACGTGGTGGAGTCGGTGAGGCTGAACCGGCTGGCCGCATACACGCCCTTCTGCTCCTGGGTGCGGTTGTATTGCCACTGGTTGACGTTAAGGCCGGTCGGCCTGGGCGGGTCGAACGCCGCCAGGTTGTTCATGTCGACGATGTAGCGGTAAGTGGCATCGCGCCCGCCGTGATAGTCGAAGTCGTCCTTGTTCCAGTTGCCGCCCACGATCAGCTCATGCTGGCGACCCAGTAGCTGGAACGGGCCGGTGAAGTAGCCGTCGATGCTGGTCTGGGTGTCATCGAAGCGAAAGTGGCGCGGGTTGAGGGTGAACAGGTCAGTGCCACCGCCCGGGTAGGTATAGTTACCCAGAAAGTCAGACTTGGCCCACATCTGGTTCACGGCCACCACGCCCTTCCAGCCGTTGGCGAAGGTGTGCTGGATATCGGCAAACAGGGTGGTATTGCGCTTATCCAGGTGGTTCCAGTCGCCAGTCAGCGACGTGGACCGCGAAATCGGGTAGAACGCGCCGCTCTCCTGGCTGGGCAGGCCCGACCAGTCGTAACCAGAGTTGCGCTCCTTCTGGTAGGTGAAACCGAAGGTGGCCAAGGTCGACTCATCCAGGTCGGCTTCGATAATGCCGTAGAACAGCTGGTTTTCTTTCTGGGCGGTGTCCAGATAGCTGTTGGCATTGTTGTACGAAATGACCGAGCGACCGCGCAGGGTACCCGCTTCGTTCAGCGGCGCCGACAGGTCGACCATGGTCTTGTAGTCGTCCCACGAGCCGACCGATGTTTCGATCAACGCCTGGCGCTCGGCCGTGGGCCGCTTGCGAATCAGGTTGATGGACGCTGACGGGTTGCCCGCCCCTTCCATCAGGCCGGTGGCACCGCGCACCACTTCCACGCGATCGTAGATGTCGGTGTTGGGCTTGGAGATGGTGTCCATCGAGTACGGGTTGCCGATGTTGGTCGGCACACCGTCGATCTGCAGGTTTTCGACTGTCTGCCCGCGCGCCTGGTACAGCGAGCGCTCGCTGCCGTTCTTGATGATGGTGATGCCGGTGGCATTGCGCATCACGTCATCGAGGTTTTTCATGTTCTGGTCATCCATGCGCTGGCGGGTGACCACGGTGACCGACTGCGGCGTTTCGCGCAGGCTCATCGGCAGCTTGGTGGCGGTGGACGAACGGCCCGTGGCGTAAGCCCCCGTGCCCTCCGTCACATCGCCAAGGCCCTGACCGGAAATGGTGGTGCTACCCAGGGTCACTGCGCCTGCCGCCGCTTCGGCCTGGCGCACCAGCTGGAACTCCCGTTCGCCCGTGCGCACGGCTTCCACACCGCTGCCGGCCAACATTTGCGCCAGCGCCTGCTCCACACTGGTGGCGTGCACCACCTGGCTCTGCTTGTTGGCCGTGAGCGTGGCATCGCCGCCAATCAACAGCCCGGCCTGGCTGGCCAGCAGGTTCAGTTGCCGCGCCAGCGGCCCGGCCGGGATGTCGAACACCACGCCTTGCGCCGCTGCGCCGGTGTTGTCGGCCTGGGCAGCGGCAACATGGCCACCAAGGGCAAGGAAAATGGCAAGGGCCAGTGGATGACGGCGCAGGGAAGCAGAATCGCGAAGCAGCATGAAAAGGGTCCTTCCGGAAGCAGGATGAAGTAGCGTCATCCCACCAAGCGCATGAGCACCTCAAAACCAGAAAAAGAATTTTGAAAATTTTTCAGCGTGCTTCGATCGAGACCCACCAAGGCAAGGTGCGCACCACGCGAATGGGCAACGCACGTTCGAGCATGGCCAGGGTGCGGTCGGTGTCCAGCAACGGGAAGGTACCCACGGCGCGCAAGCTGTTCAGCGCGGGATCAATGCCAAGGTGGCCACGGCGGTAGTCGCGCAGCACATCGACCACCTGGCCCAGCGGCATGTCTTCCGCCACCAGCACGCCACGGCTCCAGTCCTGGCGCAAGGCTTGTGCAGCCGCCGACGCGCCGGCCTGCTGCGCGTCGAACACCAGCATGTGCCCGGCGCCCAGCGTGGTTTGCACACCACTGTCGGAACAGGTGGCCTGCACGGCGCCTTCGAACACACTCAAGGTGGTTGTCAGCCCTTGGTCCCGAACGCTGAACCGCGTGCCGAGCGGTTGCATGCGCCCTGCCCGCGTCACGACGGCCAGGGGACGAGGGTCTTTGCCGGTTTCTATCAGGATTTCGCCACGATACAGGCGCAGTTGCCGTACATTTTCATCGAACTGCACATCCAGCGCCGTGCCGCCGTTCAGCCACAGCTGGCTGCCATCGGCCAACGTGAGCGGCCGCACCTCGCCCAGGCCGGTGCGGTAGGTAGCAAACCAGGCGCGCGGCGAGTCCACCCAACCCCGCTGCCAACCGCCCCACCCCAACAACCCCGACGCACCCGCCACACACAGGCTGCCAAGCACGGCACGGCGCGATTGCTGGCCACGGCGAACACTGTCGAACACCTGCCGGGCCTGCTCTGCCTGGCCGTCGAGGTTGCCAAAACGCTGGTTGATGTTTTCCACATAGGACCAGGCCAGGCGATGGCGCGCATCTTCGTTCAGCCAGGCATGCCATTGTGCGTTGGCGGCGGGGTCGTTCTGTGCTGCGTGCAACCGCGCGAACCAGCCGGCAGCCGCTTGCAGCACGGCATGGTCGAGTGGCGCCCGGCTCATGTCAGCGCGTCGTCCAGGTCCACTTCCAGTAGCAGGCACTGGTACATCGCCTGGGCCAGGTAGGTGTTCACGCTGCGCTCGCTCACGCCCAGTTGCTCGGCGATCTCGCGTTGCTTCATGCCCTGTAGCTGCGCCATGAAGAACGCCTCGGCCACCCGCTTGGACATGCGCTCGAACATCGCCTGCAATTGCTCCAGTGTTTCGAGGATCACGGCCTGATGCTCAAGCGACGGCACCAGGTGCTCGGGCTGGGCTGCCAGCACTTCCAGGTAGGCCTGCTCTACCCGCCGCCGCCGCCAGAAGTCCACACAGGCATTGCGCGACATACGCCCGAGGTAGGCGCGCGCGTGCTCGTGGTCATTGAAGGCGCGGGGTTTGGTGAGCAGCCGCACGAACACATCCTGCGCCAGCTCCGCCGCATCATGGGCATTGCCGAGCTTGCGCTGCAGCCACTGGCGGATCCAACCATGGTGGGCACGGTAGAGGGTCTCCAGTTCGAGGCCCGGGGCAGGAGCACTGGGAGGGGCATTCATGGGGGACGCCGTTGTGCTAATAGGAATTATTAGCAATGGTAGCTTGGATGAATGGGGGTGGGCAATTGGGATGGTATCCAGTTCGAGCTCGGCAAAACCAAGGCATACATACCGAAATGGGTTCGGTGGATCCCGCTACACCTACTCGAACACCCTTTGGCCAACTGAATCAAGATTGTAGGAAACGTCTGGGATTAGCTCATCAATAGAGCCAAAACTCGCACTTAATGATATGAAAACACCTGACTGCAAGTGTTTGTCTCAATCGCTCCGAGTTACGAACTCAGCGAGATGGTCACCGCATTGGTCATTAAGGTGGAATGAAATGCACGACATCAAAATTGAACGTGTTGCCAAGGCTATTGAGCTCAACGCAGGCCAACATCTATCTGACCTACGACAAGCACTCAAAGAAGCCAAGATGGGCAACGGTAAGGTAACCACGCCAGAGCAAATCTTGAGCCGCCAGGCCGGCTCGCAAGCTAAAGAGTCAACTCCTCATTGCCCATGAGCTTTCACAGTGACTGGCCAAGATTTGATCACTGTTTCCAACGGTTCTATCGTCGACCACTTCATCGGCGATAGAACCATCCCCTCGTTCACAACGCCTTCATCTCAGCAATATCCCGCGCCACCTGATCGGCAGAATGGTCAAACATCGCCTGCTCCTGCGTATCCAGCGGCAACTCGATCACCCGCGTAAGCCCCGCGTCCGCCAGTACACAAGGCACGCCCATGGCAATGTCCTTGCGCCCGTACTCCCCTTCCAGAATCGCCACCGCTGGCAAAATGCGGTTTCGCCCATTGGCGATGGCATCCACCATCTGCGCAATGGCCACGCCCGGCGCATCGCAGGCGCTGCCCATTTTTTTCAAACCCAGAATCTCGCCGCCGCCCTTACGCGTGCGCTCCACAATTTGCCCGATCTGCTCATTGGACAGGAAGTGGGAAAGCGGCACCGAGCCGATCTGGCAGTAGCGCATCAGCGGCACCATGCTGTCGCCATGCCCGCCCAGCACCAGCGCCGTGATATCCCGTGCCGAGAACCCGGTTCGCTCAGCGATAAAACACTTCATGCGTGCAGTATCCAGCACCCCCGCCTGCCCGAACACCTTGTCGCGCCCCAGGCCGCTGAGGCTCCAGGCACGATAGGTGAGCACGTCGACCGGGTTGGACACCACCAGCACCGTTGCCGTCGGGGCATGCTGTTTGATGTCGCCCATGATGCCATCCAGTATCGGCAGGTTGATGCTCAGCACATCCTGGCGCGACTGGCCGGGCTTGCGCGGCACGCCTGCGGTGATGACCACCAGCTCGGAGCCCTCCAGCATGTCGGCCTTGGCCCCGCCGTACACACGGGTATCGGAGCCGGACTCCACAGCGGCCTGCCACACATCCAGCGCCTTGCCCTGCGCCAGCTCACCCTGCACGTCCATCAACACCAGCTCACGGCACAACTCATCCCGGGCGATGATCTGCGCCGCCGCTTCGCCGACCAGGCCGGCACCTATGATTGAAAGTTTGTTCACCAGACACCTCCCAGCGGCGCGCGCCACCAGGAACACGCCTGCGTATAGAGAGAAGTATTGCCTGCCGGGGCTAAAAGGCCACTCGAATGTGATGCCTGACTGGTGCCATCACTGTGGGAGCGGGCGTGCCCGCGAACACCGGCACAGCCGGTGCCATCCACAGCGTCGCCTGCTTCGCGGGCTTGCCCGCTCCCACAGTAATGGCTCGATGCATCGCTCAAGAGACGACCACCTGCGCTTGACAGTGTCCGGTCACAACCGAAATACTTTGAAACGATTCATATAGATGACCAAATAACAAGGTGAATCGCTCCATGAATACCCCACCCAACAATGTTCATTTGCCGTGTGCGGAACCTCCATCCGTAGGCCTCAGTGCCATTCCTCTCGACGTCGAATCGTCCGCCTTCAAATCCTGAGTGCCGCCAGAGCGCCTGCCCAACCGAGATTCCTTGCATGACTCCTTTAGATATACAGCTGTTGCTGACTGCCTTGGTCAGTGTCCTGGTGCTGGTGGCGCTCATTGTGTCGCGCCTGAAGATGCACCCCCTCCTGGCCTTGCTGGTGGTGTCCATCGGTGTGGGTTTCGCTACCCACATGGAGCCCGGCAGCATCGTCTCCCACCTGCTCACAGGCGCCGGAAAGACCCTGGGCGCAGTCGGGGTGGTGATCGCGCTTGGTGCCATGCTTGGCAAAATTCTGGCTGATGCGGGCGTCACCGAGCAGGTCGCTGATGTGATCCTCAAACGCACACCGGACCGCATGATCCCCTGGGCCATGATGCTGGTTGCCTTTGTCATCGGCATCCCGATGTTTTTCGAAGTCGGCCTGGTGATCATGCTGCCGCTGATTTTCAGCGTGGCGCGCAAGCTGGAAGGCAAGGCGCGCTTCAAAGGCTCGGCGTATGTGTACGTTGGTGTGCCGGTGATTTCGGCGTTGGCCGCCATGCACGGCATGGTACCCCCACACCCAGGCCCCTTGACCGCCATTGCCGTGCTCAAGACCTCGGTGGGGCCGACCATGCTCTATGGCTTCCTGGCGGCTATCCCGGCAATGATTCTGGGCGGCCCGCTGTATGGCATGTTCATCTCAAAGCGTATGAGCACCCGGCCTGATCAGGCATTGCTGGACCAGTTCACCCTGACGGAAAAAGCCGACAACCAGCCCCGCCCCGGCGTATTCATCGGCATGCTGGCCGCGCTGCTGCCGGCAATCCTGATGCTGGTGCATGCCGTTGCCGAGATGCTGCTGCCCAAGGGCAATGCGCTGCTGGAAATGGCCAGCTTCCTGGGCAACCCGCTGATCGCCATGCTGCTGGGCGTGCTGTTCGCCGGCGCCAGCCTGGTACTGGCGCGTGGCGGCGACGCCGAACAGCTGCGTGATGCGTTGGGCAAAAGCCTCAAGCCTATCGCCTCCATCATCATGATCATCGCCGGCGGCGGCGCCTTTCAGGAGATGCTGACCAGCGCCAAGGTGGGCGATGCCATTGTGCACCTGACCCAGCAATCGGCGTTCCCGCCCTTGATCCTGGGCTGGCTGATCGCGATGTTGCTCTCGGTGTCTACCGGTTCCGCCACTGTGGGTATCGTCGGGGCTGCCGGCCTGCTGGCACCGCTTGCGGGGGCAGACCCTAGCCTCAACCTGCCATTGCTGGCCTTGTCCATCGGCTGCGGTTCGCTGTTCTTCAACTATGCCAACCATGCAGGGTTCTGGATGGTGAAGGAATCGTTCGGCATGACCATGGGCGAAGCCACCAAGACCATTTCGGTGGTGCAGTCCATCGTGGCTTTGGTCGGGTTGATGGTGGTGTTGGTGTTGAATGCGGCTGTTACTGTGGGTTGAGCCGGATTCAAAAAGCTTGGCCGCCGTGTTACTGCGGCGGCATTTTCCGGTAGCTACCGAAGGTATCGGCACAAGGCGCCAACCATTGGCGGAGGTTAGCATTCTGCGCCAGCGCCTCGGGGTCCAGCAGGCGTGCGCCGAAATTGGCATGGCGCAGAAAGCGCACATCCAGGCATTGCTCCAGTTGCCCGGCCAGCAGCGGGAAATCCATGAGGCTGTGCAACCGTGGCCACTTGATCAGCTTGCGATACCGCAGTTGCTGGGATAAGACCCGCAGGTCGTCGTTGGCGCGCCACTGAATGTCGAACAGCTTGTCGTGGCGCGACAGGTGGACCCACCAGTTACCGCTGGCAGTCAAGGACAGGTCGAGTTTCAAGCTGTCCGGCCGCAACTGGTTGCGCTTGTAAAACCAGTGCTCGGGAGGCTCGGTGGTGACATCGATGGAGCAGACGCTGTGGGATACCGCGTCGATCCCGAATGTGGCGAACCACTTGGCGATTTCCGGTTTGACGGGATGGCTGAACATGCGTGGCCTCCTGCTGAGAAATATCCATTGGGGCGAAAGTTTAAATGCCGGGCTTGGCCAGGTGATGCTGCTTGATCGCATGCCGTGAAGTGCGAGCATCAATCTCACTGTTCCTGAGTGCTTTTCCGTGCGCGTGGCGATGCCGGCCTCGACACTTCCTTCTTCGCTTTGGCTGCCGCAGGGCTTTTCCCTCGTTTCGGTCCGGCCACCACGTAAGAGCTGGCCGGCTGCAAAAGATTCGCCACCGGTCGCGCGGCCACAGCGATTGGCCCAGCCGCCTTCAACTGGCCGACATTGTTGCCGGCGACCGTTGCAGTGGGATTATCTTTGGCAGTCATCACCATACCCATCCGAATGCCAAAGAGACGCAGCACGGCATCCAAAGTGCTGAGCTTCGGATTCGACTTCCCGCTCTCCAGTTCGTACAGGCTTTTCGTGGAGATCTTGCACATGGCCGCAAAGGTCTCTTGGTCAAGCCCGGTCACTTCGAGCCGCAGACGGCGGATGGATGCCCCAATTGGATCGAGCCCCGCCGCGTTGCGCTTGACTATTTCCTCTACGAGCTGAGCGCGCTCTTCAGGCTGAAGTTTTTTCATCGCAGTCCCCACTCCACGAGTCGCTTGTCCAAGTTAGTCGTTGTCGCATGCGACAAAGCACCCTCCATCAGCAACACGCTCGGGGTTCTCAACCGTGAGCGTCGCAGCATCGCTCCATGGACCCTCAGAGAAAGCTTGGATCGTAAGTCTGAGCGGCATCGCCACACCATTAATCAGCACTTTAATGCTGATTGTCATAGTGTACACGGCAGGAACCGGCAATATTTTGCTGATTACAAACGTCACACGCAAAAAAATCGGCACCACACTACCGATTATGCATTCACAGCAATTTAGCCTCACACAGAGGACGAGGCTTGGAATCGGCCGGATTGCGGCCATCAACCTCTCGCGAGATAAGGCTTACGTCAAAGTCGGCCAGCATTTCCAGGGAAAAGCGGTCAAGCCAGTGGCCATGGCATCCTGCGAAGGCCAAGAAGCGCATCACACTGCTGCGAACGGTAGACGGCACATTAACGCTGAAACCACGCAAGGAAGACCGGGCACTCGCCTTCCACTACTCAGTGGTGACCTGGACATCAGCCCACTCCAAGGGGAAGCAATTCAACGTAGCTGGATTCCCCTCCACCCTGTGCCCCCGACAACCACCCCCAAACGAAATGCAGTGTAGTGCGCCCTGCTTCATCAACCCCTACCCTGCCACGTGACCAACCGGCGAGAACTTCACCGTCGTTAGTGATGCAGTGGTAAAGCAGCTCAATGGTATCGGGGCCAGTTACTCGGCCCACTTGATGGCCAGTACGAATCCGGCCGCCTTGATAGGTGCTGGTGATAGCAAACTCTTCGACCAGATAATGGAAAACCGTGCCGGTGCCCGAGAGGCCCTGGGAGTTGTTGGCGACAGCGAAACGACGATTGTGCAGCCGGTCTTTGACTTTGGCGTAAGCGCTTTCCATAGCAAGGTATCCTCGATGTTGAATGCCGAGACTAAAGCGCTTGCCATCGTGGCGGCAACGACAGGTAGGAGATTTTTCCGAATGCTTCGCGGTCAAAGGGTGAACCCTACCTGACTGGAATAAACCATCTGCCGGCCTTTAGCAGAGGGCCAGCCGCAGTGCCGATTGACTGGCCCGTCATTCATCAGTGATCTGGTCTAACTCTCCAGATCCTGGCCGTTTCGCTCCATCACTTTCCCACACTGCTCACTGGCCAAACGGCTGATGATCCGAATCGCTTGATGGATACCGGCCGTGTTGCGAAAGCTAAGTCGTGGGTTGTGTTCACACTCCAGCATTTCGTCATGCTGGACCAGGGCCTCGCCGAGCAGTTCTAGGGTCCAGGCGTAGCTTTGAAGGGTGGATAGGCGTTCTTGGTCAGTCATGGTGGGCCTCCGGCTTTGTGGAGACAGCGCGGTTATGGCTGAGGGCGACGCAGCCGTGGGCCGTCGAGGAACGACGGTGGAGAGCGAATGCGAGGATCCTGCTTGGACTTGAGATAAGCATGCATGAAACTCCAAGTTTTAGTTGGAGCTGCCACGATCCTTCCTACGGGATTGGGTGGCAGCTGTGTGCGGGGTAGGAATACCGGGAAACTTGGAAACCCGGCCAGGCCGAAGCCTGCCCACACACAGCCGCCATGACACAGCACGGCAGGCACAAAAAAGCGCCAGCTGTGGTCCAGGGGCGCCTAGTGCGTGCGCCAAGTTTACCAACGGGTTCCTACGCCCGGTCACGGATTTTACCGTGACGGAGAAATTTAGCCTCAGACCTCTAGCAGGATCAAGTGTTAAAGACGTAAGAAATGGCGACGAATAATGTACGAAAAAGCAGGGCAGTGTAGAGAAGAGCTAGATCCATCGCGCAACATACAGACTACTCTCAATCAACAAACCGTGATCAGAGCCAGAGCCGGGACGAGGATATCGAACCGCTGGCCTGTAGTAGCATAATGGAACTATAATATCCTTTAAAATCGATCTCATGGGCGGTGCCGATCAGCTCATGAGCCAAAATCATGAGTTCTACATTTCTTTTTCTCTGGAGCTCATCGGAGAACGCAGGCCACATTCAGCTGAGAAGGCAACTACTTATGAGGACGGATCCTTTGAGTTTTATCGAATGGTTTCCATGTTTGAGAAAGTCAAAATAACAACCCCCTTTGGAAGGTTTCGATTCTGAACCCACCCTGCTAAATTAATGAATGAGAGTGATATTAGGGATGAGCGGCGAACAACTTCGTATTAGCAACATGTCTAAAAATGATCTTCAGGAACTTTGGAAGCGATATTCGCCAGAAGAAATAAATGAATTGATATTGGGCTGCAACCAAAAGGAGATATCAACCCTATTTGGATTTATGTCGGAGAGAGGCGTTCAAGTCATACTAGACAGCCTCAGCAAAGACTCGGCGATAAAGGTCTTTACAAGCTTACGCAGTGCCAACCTAAAAAAAACATTACTCCTCGCATCCAGTGGCTTCCTCGATAGAATCTCAAGATTGCTACCAGAGGATCTATTTTGCGATGTTCTTTCCAATGTAGGACCGGAGCTTAGAAATAGGATAATGAAAGCGCTCCCTATAAAAGAAAAAGCTCATCTCAATGAGATTATCGAAAACAAACTAAATTTCTCTAGCCATATACGGCAAGCCATGTCGGAAGATTTTGGGGGATCATTAGAACGAGAAACCATAGGCAGACTAAAGGAACTCGAGGAACGAGAGAGGTTTTTAGAGCGCCGCCAGCGAGCTAGAGAAGAGCAACTTCTAGAGCAGTTTGAGTCTCTGAGAGGCCAGATAGTCCAAGCTGAGAAAGAGCTAAATTCTAGACAATCAAAAATGAAAAGCTTGGAAGCCAGTTACTCTAAAAAAGAGAACGAGCTTAAGGAAAACATCCGTCAACTTCAAGAAGAACACCAAAGACAAGTTCAAGAAAAAATAGAGATTAAAGTACCAGAATTTGTTGCATCGGCAATTAACTCTCTTGAAGGAAAAGAAAAAGAATTCGCTAAAAAGGCCACTACCTGGAACTATCAAGGTCATGGAGCCATTGGATTAGCTATAACAGCTTCAATTGTTGCATTTTGGTATGGAGCATACGCATTTAGCACTGCAGTCAAAACAAATATCGACTGGTTTTTCTTCTGCTTCCTTATTATTAAAGGCTTGGTGATAATTTCCTTATTTGCGGCTTGGGCCAAGCATGCTTATACGATAGCGAATGCATACATGCATGAATCCTTGAAACGAGCAGACAGAATGCACGCCATCAATTTTGGCAAGCTTTATCTTGAAGTTTATGGCAACGATGTTAGCCAGGCTGACATGAAGGCTGTTTTTGAGAACTGGAACCTTGATAGCGATAGCGCGTTCACAAAAATTAGACCAACCAATCTAGAGCCAAAAACACTAAGCCAAGTCTCACAAATTATAACCGCTGTTTCCAATGCGGCAAAAACAAAGGAATGAAACCTCAGGAAAGAAAAACCTCTAAGTGGCATAACCGCTTTGGAAGCACAACAACTGCGTTCGTGTTGCATGCACTAATAAAGCGCATACAACGCATCATAACCATCATTAAAACAATTATTTCTCTAGAATTTCATAGCGTGAATACTCAGCAGAGAATGACAAATTTAGACCTTGAACATCAAATTCGCCCCCTCGCAATCTTAGATTTTCAGACTTTCCAACCATTCAATTCAGATCATATTAATATCTTGCCACTCGACAGTGGGATTTTTAGTCGCCTCGATTTAAGAAACTTTTCTCATATAAACCCAGGCAACTAACCATATACATCTCCGCCAAGCATTCAAACCCTTAATCAAACTAAGCACTGGGTTAATTTTTTCACAACAGAATGGCCTCCCTTATAGTATCCCTAGCTCGATTCGAACTACGAGAATCGAAGCTCATTCCGATTGCAGTAGCAGCCATCAACTCAAATCTAACAGGGTCAAAGAGCTCCGATCTGGCAATTTTTGCTTCCGCCAGAATTGCTGCATATATAAAATAGCCGAGAGGGTGAATTTTTTTAACTTTCTCAAGCTGCTTAACTGTCAGCAAACTTAGAACCCTCAACGCCACATCAAATTGTTTTAGCGTATAACTACACAACCCGAAATTGGTTTTGTAAACCAATTGAGCCGGATCTCTATCAGCTGCAATTTTAAAGAGTTCCTGGGCTTTATCATTACGACCAAGATTCCTTGCCGCTAAACCACCTTGATTTAAAAGCTCTGGCGCGTCTACACCAAAACCGATTATCTTTTCAAAGTCAGCATAAGCTACTTCAGGCGCACTAGCTTCTCTGAGCCCTTGTAGTATTGATTTAGCCGTCTCAATACTGAAATGCCTCACTCGCTTAGCAAAATCAAAACCAGCAGAGGAAGCAGAAAGCCGCGCCAACTCGATATAATTTCCCGGCTCAACCTTATCAATACCGCGCTCATTCAAGCTAGCTAAGTCATTGGAGTCAAAAACTCCCGCCAGCAAACCAAGCTCAGGCAACTCATGAACCATTCGGTCCAAAAGCGTCGACAAAACCTCTGCTGCACTCCCCCCTTTGCCCCCAACTATACAGACCGAGCCCTTATCCAACACACCTACAGATGCCCCGATATTAAACGCTGCCTGCGCACTTTTAAAAAGCTTTGCCAAAGCTCCATTTAGAGCCGCAGAACCGTATCGCTTAGAGTACTCAGGCTCACGACTAAATCGCAGAACAATCGTAAAGAAATTCTGACCACTGAGCGACATATCGCTCAAAGCATTTTGCAACACCGGCAAGCCAGCGTCATATTGAGCTCCCGCGGATATAGAATAATACTTTGATGAGCTAGGCAACAAATGACCTATGCTCCCTGCCGGTATGGCCTCCAGTCTCGATGAGACAGGTATATCCACCACCCCCTTAGCACCATCAATATATGCAAAGGCCATTTCAGGCTGAGCATCAAACACCACAATACGGGCACTTTCGACCCTAGGATAAATGCCAATCGTCCTGACTGTGCGACCATCATTTATCTGGAACTTTCTATCTCCAGTATAGGTAGGATGAAATACCTTAAATTCCTGACCTAAAGATACCCCAACATTCTTTCCGATATCTATAGCAACAATACCGTTATCAGAATCGCACTCAAGAACCCTTCCGCACGAAGACAATATATCATCATAAAAAATTGATTGATTCCTTCCTGCGGCCTTAGCCCTATAAAGCGCGGCATCAGCCAACTCAAGCACATTCGAACAACCAAGTTTTACTTGAGCACCTCCCGCCGTAAAACTTGTTCTAGTATGTAAAGTCATACCAATACTAGTCGTTACAGTTCTTTCTTGGACAGGAGGCAAAAAAACAGAGCCAAGATCATCTTTCCCAGAAAGCCAACTCCACTCGTTATCCGATGGCAATACTTCATCGCAAATTGAGCGTCTGAATTGATCAGCCCACGAAGAAAATTCTTCTTTAGAAGCGGTCGCTACAATCAGAATCAAAAATTCTTCACCAGATGGGTGTCCGATATGAATTTCAGGGGAGCAGTCACTCTCAGCGATAATCCTTTCGGCTGTCCCCTCAAGTCTTCTAGCAAAGGCCTGTAAAACCTGATCACCATATAGGTGACCCCAGGTATCATTAACCTGTTTAAAATAATCAATATCAAGGGCCAACAGGCCTAGCATCATCGGCTGCTCAACTTCCTGAGCATCCGCACCCTGGACATGACCTTCGTCCAATGAAAGAAGCTTCCTATCAAGAATCTGCCTAAACGCATCTTTAGCAAGTAACTGTGTTAGCTGATTATAATCAACCCTGTACACATAATCAGACCGCTCTTGCGCAATAGATATTCTTTCTCTAAAAATATTTCGCCTAGGAGTACGAGGAGGACGTTCAAAAACAAGCTTAATAACAGCATCAAATTGACTTACATAATACCAGGAGATCACCCCCCCTGACTTGTAGTAAGATACAGGCTCACTGACTGAATTCTCTAAGCTTTCTATAGTAGCCTGACACGCGACACTTTCGCCACCGATCGAAAACCAATCACACTCTGATTTGTAAAACGCTGCAGACGTCACCTTTTCATTGTGTAAGTCAGAGGCCAGAGCCTCACAAAAATGCTTCAGCCTGCCTATTTTCATCCCTGCTCCACCAATGAAGTGAACGACTTGAATTCCTAGAAATTTCCTACAACCGATACTCATTTATCTGCTAGATACAAATATGAGATGAAGCGAAGAATACGTCTCACTATAAACTAGAAAGAATCAGCTACGCGGGGTTAGCGATCTCGGATACTACTCAAAGTGGGAAAATGTACCGACTCGACTCTACAGCTCAAAGAGATAAGCCTGAAAATTTTGGTGCCGGAGACAGGAATCGAACCTGCGACCTTCGCGTTACGAGTGCGCTGCTCTACCGACTGAGCTACACCGGCGTGTAGCGCAACGTACCACTGCTCACACCCGCAACGCAAACCCCTGTTTCCGCTAGTTTAATCCCCTACCCTCAAGCCCCCTTGCAACCCTTGGGCGCGAGGTCTTCCTCGATGTCGGTAGTGCACGCCCACCCGCTGGCCGAGCGCGTCAAGGTCAGTGCCTTACCCACCACATTGGCCGGTGCATCCACCAGCGTGCAAGCAATCTTCCCGCTGCCATCCGCCGCCTTGCCTTCGGCGGTGATCGCACAATGCGCCGTCGCCGGCTGGCCACCCAGCTCGGCCACGCCCCCCACGTCTTTCCCGTCATTCAGGCGCAGGTCCATCGCTGTCTTCAGCGCGCTGATTTCCAGCAACCCGGCCGCCGCCTTGGAGCGTGCCTGGTGGTTGGTGTACATCGGTAAGGCGATGGTCGCCAGAATGCCGATGATCGCGACAACGATCATCAGTTCGATCAGGGTGATACCGCGTTGCCCTTTCATGAACGTATTTCCTTTTTCATTCGCTTACACGTTGAGGTCGGTTGCGCCCCAACCGGCAGCGGCGCAGTAGGCCTGAACAGACACCTTTTGTCACCCCTGCCCGCTTGGGCGTCATCTTCGCTGAACTACTCTAGTGAGCATCACGGACGCGCGCCCTTGCATGGACGCGGCAAGCTGTTTCCAGGCTTGTCGCACGGGCAGAAAAAGGACCTTTGCATGACTTCATCTTCACCCCTCTACCGCTGGCATGGCACCGACGCCAACGGCACGCCGGTCAGTGGCCAAACACCCGGGCGCAGCCCGGCTTATGTGCGGGCCGGGCTGATTCGCCAGGGCATCACGGTGGCCAGTTTACGGCCGGCCAGCGGGCTGACGTTCAGTTTGCCGAAGCGGCGCGAGAAGGCCGACCCGGCGGGTTTCAGCCGGCAGTTGGCGACTTTGCTCAAGGCCGGCGTGCCGCTGCTGCAGGCGTTCGAGGTGATGGGGCGCAGTGGCTGCAATGCGGCGCAGGCGGCGTTGCTGGAGAGATTGAAACAGGATGTGGCCTCGGGCCTGGGGTTGGCGGATGCGTTGCAGCGCCACCCGGCATGGTTCGATGCGCTGTATTGCAACCTGGTGCGGGTGGGTGAGCAGTCTGGCACGCTCGATCGCCAGCTGGAGCAGCTGGCGGGCATGCTGGAACAGCGGCGGGCGCTGCACAAGAAGGTGCGCAAGGCGATGATCTACCCGCTGCTGCTGTTGCTGACCGGGCTGGGGGTGTCGGCGATTTTGTTGCTGGAGGTGATTCCGAAGTTCGAGAGCCTGTTTGCGGGTGTAGGGGCAGCCTTGCCGGCATTTACCCAGTGGGTGATCGACTTGTCCGCAGGGCTGAGTCGGTTTGCGCCGCTGTTGCTGGTGATGGCTGCGGTGTTAGGTTTTGCCGGGCGTCAGCTTTACCGGCAGCATGCGCCAGCGCGCCTGTGGATATCTCGGCAGGTGCTGGGTTTGCCGGTGTTCGGCAAATTGCTGGGTCAGGCGGCGCTGGCGCGGTTTGCGCGTAGCCTGGCAACGTCCTATAGCGCCGGGGTGCCGTTGCTGGATGCGTTGGGCACGGTGGCCCGGGTAACCGGTGGCGATTTGCACGAGCAGGCGGTGTTGCAGCTGCGCCAGGGCATGGCCAATGGGCAGGGGTTGAATCAGGCGATGGCGGGTGAACCGCTGTTTCCACCGTTGCTGGTGCAGCTGACGGCCATCGGTGAATCCAGCGGCACGCTGGACCAGATGCTGGAAAAGGCCGCCAGCCATTACGAGGAACAGGTCAGCCAGGCGCTGGACCAGTTGACCAGCCTGCTGGAGCCGGCCATCGTGCTGATCCTGGGCCTGCTGGTGGGTGGCCTGGTGGTGGCGATGTACCTGCCGATCTTCCAGCTGGGTAGTTTGATCTGAACATGACTTTATGGACTTTGCTGGCAGAGCAGCCGGCGTACTTCCTCACCCTGGCCACGCTGCTCGGCCTGTTGGTGGGCAGTTTTCTCAATGTGCTGGTGTATCGGCTGCCGATCATGCTGGAGCGGCAATGGCAGCGTGAGGCACAAGAAGTGTTGGGGTTACCGGTTACGCCACACGAACGGTTCGACCTGTGCCTGCCCGCCTCCCGCTGCCCACATTGCGCGCATCAGATTCGCGCGTGGGAGAACATTCCGGTCATCAGTTACCTGGCATTGCGCGGGCGCTGTTCATCCTGCAAAACCCGCATCAGCCCGCGCTACCCGGTGGTGGAAATCGCCAGCGCGCTGCTGTCGCTGGTGGTGGCGTGGCGTTTTGGCGCTTCGCTAGAGGCGTTGCTGGCACTGCCACTGACCTGGTGCCTGTTGGCCCTGAGCCTGATCGATGCAGAACACCAATTGCTGCCGGATGTGCTGGTGCTGCCGATGCTGTGGCTGGGGCTGATCGTCAATGCCTTCAACCTGTATGCCCCGCTCACCGACGCGCTGTGGGGCGCGGTGGCCGGGTACCTCAGCCTGTGGACGGTGTACTGGGTGTTCAAGCTGGTCACCGGCAAGGAAGGCATGGGCTATGGCGACTTCAAGCTGATGGCGCTGATCGGGGCCTGGGGTGGCTGGCAGGTGTTGCCGTTAACGCTGCTGCTGTCGTCGGTGGTGGGGGCGCTGGTTGGCCTGTGCCTGCTGCGTTTGCGCCGGCATGCCATGGGCACGGCGATGCCGTTCGGGCCTTATCTGGCGATTGCGGGGTGGATTGCCGTGCTCTGGGGTGATGAAATAGTCGCCTCTTACATGCAACTGCTTGGATACTGATGGCCACTGCAGCCTTTACCCCCTGGATTCTCGGCCTTACCGGCGGCATTGGTAGCGGCAAGAGCGCCGCTGCCGAGCGCTTCGTCGAGCTTGGCGTGCACCTGGTCGATGCCGATCAGGCGGCGCGCTGGGTGGTCGAACCCGGCCGCCCGGCCCTGGCCAGCATTGTCGAGCGCTTCGGCCCGGGTGTGCTGCAGGCCGACGGCCAGCTGGATCGCGCCGCCCTGCGCCAGCTGATCTTCGCCGACCCGGCGCAGCGCAAATGGCTGGAGCAACTGCTGCACCCATTGATCGGACAGGAGATTTTCAGCTACCTAGCCAAGGCCCAGTCGCCGTATGCGGTATATGTGTCGCCGCTGCTGATCGAGTCGGGGCAATACCATAAGACCCAGCGCGTGCTGGTGATCGATGCGCCGCAGGAACTGCAAGTGTCGCGTACCCTGGCGCGGGACAACACCAGTGCCGAGCAGGTACAGGCGATTCTGCAGGCCCAACTGGCCCGTGAGGATCGCCTGCGCCATGCCGATGACGTGGTGGTCAATGACGGCGACCTGGCCGCGCTGCATCAGCAGATTGACCGCCTGCACCACTTTTACCTGACTTTGAAAGGAGGCCAGCCATGAGCCAGCCATTGACCGTCGACTGCCCGACCTGTGGCGCACCTGTGGAATGGAACGAGAAAAGCGCGTTCCGGCCGTTTTGCTCTGACCGTTGCAAGCTGATCGACCTCGGGGCCTGGGCGGCTGAGGAACACAAGATTCCGGGGGCTGAAGAGTCTGAGGATGAGCTGTATTCGGGGGATCTGGAGCCTCGGCACTAAGCGGATTTCAAGGTGGTTGTGCCCGCGAAGAGGCTGGCACGGCCACCACAAATTCACCGCTCATCCTCCTTCCATGGCGCCTGCAAATACCTTGTGCGGTTGAACGTTTCCAGCCACTCCGGGCAAAACACCACCAGCGCACTGATCACCATGCCGTTGATGAACGCCTCGGGGAACATCATCAGCCACAGGTAGCCCACAAAGTCGCTCAGCCATTCCGGCATGGCAAAGCGCCCATCCAGCCACAACACCCCTAGCGCTGCAGGCACGCAAACAAGCACGGTGAGCGCCGCAGGAAAGAACCCTGAACAAAAAATATAAACGAACAGGTTTCGCGGCTGGGCACGCTCGACCACGATCGCGCACACCTCGGTAATCAGCACCGGCAAGCCAATCAGCAACAAGCCATTCACCCCCAGCGCCGCCAAATCCTGCCGCCCCAACACCAGCAAACCGAGCTGGGCCATGAACCCACCCAGCACCGCCAGCGGCCAGTCCAGCAACAGGGTAACTGCCGTCATGCCGATGAAGTGGTACGACACCCCGGTATCGAAATCACGCCTCACCAGCCACAACGCAAACAGGCAAAACACGGTGCCGAACAACAGATGCTGCCGGCGCCGGTCGGTGAACAGTTCAACCCAGCGCACCCGGCTGACAGCCCACACCAGCAACGGTACATAACCCAGCCAGCCAAGGGTAAGGGTGGTACCGGACAACACCTGCGCGCTGATCACCTGAGCAATGCCCCTTGCGGCCATGTGGATAAACCCGAGTCTACACCCATTCTCCGTTTCCTTCGGCTGCGGTAGGCTGGCGCCCTCATTCGATGCAGGAAGCATTGGCCATGCCGGAAGGAATCAACCCCACCCTGCTGCTGGCAGCAGCACTCAACGCCATCATTGGCGTACTTCACCTGGCTGTGATCGCCGTTGGGCCACGCTGGTACCGTTTGTTCGGGGCCGGCGAACGTATGGCGGTGGCCGCCGAAAAGGGCCGCTGGTACCCGGCGCTGATCACCGCCGCCATCGCCTGCGTGTTGCTGGCCTGGTCGGCCTATGCACTGTCAGCTGCCGGGGCAATCGGGCGGCTGCCGTTGCTGCTGCCGGCCATCTGCCTCATCACCCTGGTGTACCTGCTGCGCGGCCTGCTGGGGCCCAGATTGCTGGCGGGCACCGGGCGTTCGCAGCGTTTTATCGTGGTCAGTTCACTGATCTGCCTGGGCTTCGGCCTGGTGCACCTGGTCGGGCTGGTGCAGCAGTGGCCGGTGTTGCGCTGATTCCCGCGCTTAAACAGCATCTTACCGTCATCGATTAACGGCTAAGCTTGTCTGCATGGATGACTCAGACTACCTGCGCCTGCTTACCATCCAGGCCGAACAAGCCAATGCCTTTCTCTCCAACGCCCGCAAGTGGGAGCGGGAGCGTTGGGTGTGCCAGCGTCTGTTGCAGGGGTTGAACATTCCCTACCGCAGCGAGGACTTCACCCCGGCCGGCCAGGAGCCGCCAGACGTGCTGTTCCGCGATGCCGCATTCGAAGTATTTTTCGTGCTCGACGAAGGCCGCCGGCTGAACGATGAATGGCGCGAAGAGCTGCAACGCCGGCGCAGTGCGTTTTCCCTGGCGCAGCTGGTGCGCCGCGAAGCGCGCCCCCGACGCATCAGTGCCACCGAGTTGCTGGGGCGCCTGGCGCCGACCTTGCGTAAAAAGGCGCACAACTATCGGGAACGCGGGCTGGAGCTGAACGAGCTGGACATCATCGCCTTCGCCAGCCTCAAGCGCGAAGTGCTCGACCTCAACACCCACTTCCCGCCGCCTACCGAATACCTGCGCCAGGGCTGGCGCTCGCTGTCGCTGGTGGGGCCGACCTTTGCCCGGGTGCTGTTCGCCCACCCAGACGCGCCAGACTTTTTGCGCGGCAACCTGGGCCGCAGCATCGTCTTCGACGTGGGCATCAGTCTTTGATCCAGTGCAGCGAATGTTTGCGATGGCGTACACTCGGCGCCAGGGATAGAAAGCATTATCATTTGTTTCAAGCGCTTGCGCGAACGCTGTAGCGTTTGCGCAGTCACAAACGTCTACCTGACGAGGCCCACCATGACCAGCCGCCTGAATCCGGAAGATCAGCGTCGTGTCGATGAGTATCTGCGAGCCCCCCAGCACCAAGTCGAGCGCAGGCCCTTTCGGCCGTGGCTGCTCCTTGTGCTGGTGGTGGCCGTGACCATCGGGTTGGGTCTCATCAGCCGCCTGCTGAGTGGACTGGTGCTATGAGCTGCTTCGCGCTCGCCCTCCCCTCGTGCAGTTTGCGGCCGGCCCTCTGGGCCACGAATTCCGTAAACCTTATGAGATATCCCCATGACTCATCGCATCGTGATTGTCGGCGGCGGCGCCGGCGGCCTGGAACTGGCGACCCGCCTGGGTAAAAGCCTGGGCAAGCGCAAGCAGGCCGAGATTACCTTGGTCGACGCCAACCTCACGCACATCTGGAAACCACTGCTGCACGAAGTGGCTGCCGGCTCGCTGAACTCCTCGGAAGACGAACTGAACTACGTGGCCCAGGCCAAGTGGAACCACTTCAACTTCCAACTGGGGCGCATGAGCGGCCTGGACCGTGAAGGCAAACAGATTCAACTGGCCGCCACCCTCGATGAAGAGGGCCGCGAGCTGCTGCCTGCGCGCACCCTGGGCTACGACACCCTGGTCATTGCCGTAGGTTCCAACACCAACGACTTCGGCACCCTGGGTGCGGCGCAGCACTGCCTGTTCCTGGACACCCGCAAGCAGGCCGAGCGCTTCCACCAACAGTTGCTGAACCACTACCTGCGCGCCCATGCCGGCGATGTGGCCAGTGAAAAAATCAGCGTCGCCATCGTCGGCGCCGGTGCCACCGGTGTGGAACTGGCGGCCGAGCTACACCACGCCGCCCATGAGCTGGCAGCCTATGGCCTGGACCGCATCCAGCCCAAGGATATGCACATCACCATCATCGAGGCAGGCCCGCGCGTGCTGCCGGCGCTGCCAGAGCGCATCAGCGTGCCGGTGCACAAGACCCTGGAAAAACTCGGCGTGAAGGTGATGACCAACGCTGCGGTCAGTGAAGTGACCGAGGACGGGTTGAAAACCAAGGACGGCGAAGTGATCCAGGCCAGCCTGAAGGTGTGGGCGGCGGGTATCCGTGCGCCGGGCTTCCTGAAAGACATCGACGGGCTGGAAACCAACCGCATCAACCAGCTGGTCGTGCGCCCTACCCTGCAAACCACCCGCGACGACAACATCTTCGCCTTCGGCGACTGCGCCGCTTGCCCGCAACCAGGCAGCGACCGCAGTGTGCCGCCACGGGCACAGGCCGCGCACCAGCAAGCTTCGATGCTGGCGCAAAGCCTTAAGGCGCGCCTGGAGAACAAGGCGCTGCCGACTTACGAATACAAGGACTACGGCTCGCTGGTGTCGCTGTCACGCTTCTCGGCGGTAGGCAACCTGATGGGTAACCTGATGGGCAGCGTGAAGCTGGAAGGCTGGCTGGCGCGGATGTTCTACGTGTCGCTGTACCGCATGCACCAGATGGCGTTGTACGGGTTCTTCCGTACAGCGTTGATGATGCTGGGTAGCAAGATTGGCCGGGGTACCGAGCCTCGCCTGAAGTTGCACTGAAGATTGCCGGGGGCGCTTTGCGCCCCTTTCGCGACACAAGGCCGCTCCCACAGCGACCGCGTCAGCCCGATCTAAAGGGTAAACGCGGACATTGTGGGAGCGGCCTTGTGTCGCGAAAGGCCTGCGAAGCAGGCCCAAAGATCTACCAGGATAAAATCGAGGCAAAGAAAAAGGGCATCTCTTTCGAGATGCCCTTTGTTCATGGTGGGTCGTGTAGGATTCGAACCTACGACCAATTGGTTAAAAGCCAACTGCTCTACCAACTGAGCTAACGACCCGGAAAATGGTCGGGGTGAGGGGATTCGAACTCCTGACATCCTGCTCCCAAAGCAGGCGCGCTACCGGACTGCGCTACACCCCGAGACTTCCCATAAGCGACCTGGACTCGAACCAGGGACCCAATGATTAACAGTCATTTGCTCTACCGACTGAGCTATCGCGGAACTGAACTTCGGTACAACTTACCGATTTGCTACTCCGAAGGCTGTGTTCGCTTCGGACTCTTTGGCTTCTTCGCTTTCGCGTTGTCGCTGCTGAGGCCGGCTATTCTACATTCTTCGTTTTGCTTGTCAACCACTTTTTTTCATTCAACTTACTGATTTGTAAGTTGTTTTGCGGTCACCGATGTTGCTGGTGATTCGCTTAGTGCCTGACAACGCGGCGTATATTAGGGGCAGTCGGAAATTGATGCAAGCAAAAATTTCAAAAATTTCAGCAGGTTATCCAGATAGGCTGAGAAAGCCCGGATTTGCTGGGCTGCACTGGCCTCTTCGCGGGCACGCCCGCTCCCACAGGTACGGTGCAGCCCTTGAAATTTGCGCAGATCCTGTGGGAGCGGGCATGCCCGCGAAGAGGCCAGTGCAGGTAAACAAGCGAAAAAAAGCCCCGCAGATGCGGGGCTCATGGTGAAGCAAATCAGCCGAAGACGATTTCGTCGCCCTCCACCTTGGCGGTGATCGCTGAGCCAGGCACGAACTTGCCAGCCAAGATCAGCTGCGCCAGCGGGTTTTCGATCCAACGCTGGATGGCACGCTTCAGCGGCCGTGCGCCGTACACCGGGTCGTAACCCACGGCAATCAGCTTGTCCAACGCCTCCGGGCTCAGGCTCAGCGACAGTTCGCGCTCCAGCAAGCGGCTGCGCAGGCGGCCCAGCTGGATTTCGGTAATGCCGGCAATCTGCTCGCGGCCCAGTGGTTCGAACACCACCACTTCGTCGATACGGTTGATGAACTCTGGGCGGAAGTGCGAACCCACCGCATCCATCACCGCTGCACGCTGTGCTTCGCGGTCGCCCACCAGCTCCTGGATCTGCGCCGAGCCCAGGTTGGAGGTCATCACGATCACGGTGTTGCGGAAGTCCACGGTGCGCCCGTGGCTGTCGGTCAGGCGGCCGTCTTCCAGCACCTGCAACAGCACGTTGAACACATCCGGGTGGGCTTTCTCCACCTCATCCAGCAGCACCACCGAGTAAGGCTTGCGCCGTACCGCTTCGGTCAGGTAACCGCCCTCTTCGTAGCCGACGTAGCCTGGTGGTGCACCGATCAGGCGAGCCACGGAGTGTTTCTCCATGAACTCGGACATGTCGATACGCACCATGGCCTCTTCGGTGTCGAACAGGAACTCGGCCAGTGCCTTGCACAGCTCGGTCTTGCCCACACCGGTCGGGCCGAGGAACAGGAACGAGCCACTTGGCCGGTTAGGGTCGGACAGCCCGGCACGCGAGCGGCGCACGGCGTTGGCCACGGCGGTTACCGCCTCGCCCTGACCGATCACGCGCTGGTGCAGCAGCTCTTCCATCTTCAGCAGCTTTTCACGCTCGCCTTCGAGCATCTTGGCCACCGGAATACCGGTCCACTTCGACACCACTTCGGCAATTTCTTCCTCGGTCACCTTGTTGCGCAGCAACTGGTTCTCGGTCTTGCCGTGCTGGTCGACCATCTGCAGGCTGCGCTCCAGGTCCGGGATTACCCCGTACTGCAGTTCGGCCATGCGGCTCAGGTCGCCTTTGCGACGGGCGGTTTCCAGCTCTTGGCGGGCCTGCTCGATCTTTTGCTGGATCTGCGCCGAGCCCTGCACTTCGGCCTTTTCCGAAGCCCAGATTTCTTCCAGGTCGGAATACTCACGCTCCAGCCGCTCGATTTCCTCGGTCAGCTTCTCCAGGCGTTTTTTTGCCGCTTCGTCTTCTTCTTTCTTCAGTGCCTGCGATTCCACCTTCAACTGGATCAGGCGGCGATCAAGGCGGTCGAGCACTTCCGGCTTGGAGTCGATCTCCATGCGGATGCGGCTGGCGGCTTCGTCGATCAGGTCGATGGCCTTGTCGGGCAGCTGGCGATCAGTGATGTAGCGGTGGCTGAGCTTGGCCGCAGCGATAATGGCGCCGTCAGTGATGGCCACCTTGTGGTGCACTTCATAGCGCTCTTTCAGGCCACGCAGAATGGCAATGGTGTCTTCTTCACTCGGCTCTTCTACCAGCACCTTCTGGAAGCGGCGCTCCAGCGCAGCGTCCTTCTCGATGAACTGGCGGTACTCGTTAAGCGTGGTAGCGCCAACGCAGTGCAGTTCGCCACGGGCCAAGGCTGGCTTGAGCATGTTGCCGGCGTCCATGGCGCCCTCGCCTTTGCCGGCGCCGACCATGGTGTGCAGTTCGTCGATGAACAGGATGATCTGGCCTTCCTGCTTGGACAGCTCGTTCAGCAGGCCTTTCAAACGCTCTTCGAACTCGCCACGGTACTTGGCACCGGCAATCAGCGCGCCCATGTCCAGCGCCAGCAGGCGCTTGCCTTTGAGGCCGTCGGGCACTTCACCGTTGATGATGCGCTGGGCCAGGCCTTCGGCGATGGCGGTTTTACCCACGCCAGGCTCACCGATCAGCACCGGGTTGTTCTTGGTGCGGCGTTGCAGCACCTGCACGGTACGGCGGATTTCATCGTCACGGCCAATCACCGGGTCCAGCTTGCCTTCTTCGGCACGCTTGGTCAGGTCGACGGTGTACTTGTCCAGCGCCTGACGCGACTCTTCGGCGTTGGCATCATTCACTGCCGCGCCGCCGCGCAGGTTGTTGATGGCATTTTCCAGGGCCTTCTTGGTCACGCCCTGGCTCAGCAGCAGTTTGCCGAGTTTGCTGTTCTCGTCCATGGCGGCCAACAGCACCAGCTCGCTGGAAATGAACTGGTCGCCCTTCTGCTGGGCCAGGCGGTCGGCCTGGTTGAGCAGACGCGCCAGGTCCTGCGACATGTTCACGTCACCGGTGGGGTTCTGGATTTTCGGCAGCTGGTCGAGCTCTTTCACAAGCCCCTGGCGCAGGCTGTTGATGTCGAAGCCAACCTGCATCAGCAGGGGCTTGATGGAGCCGCCCTGCTGTTCGAGCAGCGCCTGCAGCAGGTGCACGGGCTCGATGGCGGGGTGGTCCATGCCAACGGCCAGGGATTGGGCATCGGATATTGCAAGTTGCAGCTTGCTGGTCAAACGGTCTATTCGCATGGTGTACCTTCCTTTAAAGGGCAGGTCGGAGCGATGGACAGCGCCTGTTTATGAAGAAACCTGCCTGAGATGACCTTATAGATAAGGCTGATTCTGGAAGATTCAAGCGTAGCGGGGTTGACCGGGGTCAACCTGTTGGATGAGTGCTGGGGCCATTCGCGGGCATGCCCGCTCCCACAGGTACACTACCGGTACCAAAGTTGTGGAATCTCTGTGGGAGCGGGCGTGCCCGCGAAGAGGCCGGTACAGGCTAGCGAGGATCCAGCCAGACCAACGAGGCAAACCGCCCACCCTGCGGGGTACGGCGATAGGAGAAGAACCGCGCATCGCTGACCGTGCACAAGCCGCCGCCATACACAGCGGTCACCCCACGGGCGGCCAGGCGAATACGCGCCAGCTCGTAGATATCAGCCATCAACTTGCCCGGCCGCTCACCCTCGACAAAAGCACGGGCCGCTTCAGGATGCACCGCCGTAAAGGCATCACGCACTTCCAGCCCTACTTCGAAGGCCTGCGGGCCAATGGCCGGCCCCAACCACACCAGCACCTCTTCTGGCGGCAGCGCCAAGCGGTCCAGCGTGGCTTCCAGCACGCCACCGGCCAACCCGCGCCAGCCCGCATGCGCTGCTGCCACGCGCGTCCCCGCCCGGTCGCAGAACAGCGCAGGCAGGCAATCGGCCGTCATCACGGTGCAGGCAATGCCTGGCTGGTCGGTCCAGCTGGCGTCGGCCTCGGCCACCACGGCCGGGTCGGCATCCGCCACTACCAGCCCATGCACCTGCTTGAGCCAGGCTGGCTGGATGGCGAACGCGTCGCTCAGCCGGCGGCGGTTCTCGGCGACCGCCGCAGGGGCATCCCCTACGTGGTCGCCAAGGTTGAAGGTTTCGTAGGGCGGCAGGCTGACGCCGCCCTGACGGGTGGTGACACAGGCGCGAACCGAGGCCGGAGCCGGCCAGTCGGGAAAAAACAGCGACTGCGTCAGGCCACTCATCCGATAAAGCTCTCGCGGTCTTCGTTCAGCAGCGTCAGCAACCAGAGGAAGTCATCCGGCAGTGGCGATTCCCACTTCATGACTTCACCGGTAATCGGGTGGGCCAAGGCGAGGAAACGCGCATGCAGAGCCTGACGCGGGAAGGTTTTCACCGCCTCGACCATGGTTGGGCTGGCAGCCGGCGGAATGCGGAAGCGCCCACCGTACGTCTGATCGCCCACCAGCGGGAAGCCGACATGGGCCATGTGCACGCGAATCTGGTGAGTACGGCCGGTTTCCAGCTTGACCCGCACGTGGGTGTGCGAGCGGAAGCGCTTGAGCACACGGTAGTGGCTGACCGCCGGCTTGCCGCCGTCGGTGACTGCCATGCGCTGGCGCATACCGCCGTGGCGGCCGATCGGGGCATCGATCTTGCCACCGGACGTCACCACGCCAATCACGATGCACTCATAGATGCGGCTGACTTTGCGGGCTTGCATCTGCTCAACCAGCTTGGTCTGCGCTTGCAAGGTCTTGGCCACCACCATCAGGCCCGTGGTGTCTTTGTCCAGACGATGAACGATACCGGCACGCGGCACGTTGATGATGTCTGGCACGTGGTGCAGCAGCGCATTGAGCAGGGTACCGCTGGCATGGCCGGCGGCCGGGTGCACAACCAGGCCCGCAGGCTTGTTGATCACCAGGATGTGGTCGTCTTCGTAGACGATATCCAGCTCGATGTCTTCTGCGATCCACTCGCCCTGGGCCTCTTGCTCGGCCTCCAGAGCAAGCACAGAGCCACCATAAACGGTATCGCGAGGACGCACGACGGCGCCATCGACCGTCAGGCGGCCTTCTTTGATCCACGTAGTAAGCCGCGAACGCGAGTACTCGGCGAACAATTGGGCGGCGACCTGGTCGAGGCGTTGACCGCCCAGATCGGACGGTACCTCTGCGCTAAGTTGAATGATCTCGGACATGCTCGATTCGGCGGGCGCACAGCCTTTGGTTTCGGCTGCGAGCTTGTGGTTAAATACGGCTTCTTTTGTCCCGGGGTTGGCCGGGGCGCTCATCATAACAGGACGGCACCGCCCAAGACAGCGGCCGTCAAAGGGACGCAAGCCGCCATGCAAGTGAAACACCTGCTGCTGATCGCCATCCTCGGGCTTACCGCGGCCTGTTCCTCCAATAAAGAGGTCATTGACGAGAACCTCAGCGAAGCCGAGCTGTACCAGCAGGCGCAAGCTGACCTGGACAACTCCAGCTACACCAGCGCCGTGAACAAGCTCAAGGCCCTGGAATCGCGCTACCCGTTCGGCCGCTATGCCGACCAGGCGCAGCTCGAGCTGATCTACGCCAACTACAAGAACTCCGAGCCCGAGGCTGCCAAGTCGGCCGCAGAGCGCTTCATCCGCCTGCACCCGCAGCACCCGAACGTGGATTACGCCTACTACCTCAAGGGCCTGACCTCGTTCGACCAGGACCGTGGCCTGCTGGCGCGTTTCCTGCCGCTGGACATGACCAAGCGTGACCCGGGTGCCGCCCGCGACTCGTACAACGAGTTCGCCCAGCTGACCAGCCGCTTCCCCAACAGCCGCTACGCGCCAGACGCCAAGCAGCGCATGATCTACCTGCGCAACCTGCTGGCCTCGTATGAAATCCACGTGGCCGACTACTACCTGAGCCGCCAGGCTTACGTGGCCGCTGCCAACCGTGGCCGCTACGTGGTCGAAAACTTCCAGGAAACCCCCTCGGTCGGTGACGGCCTGGCGGTGATGGTCGAGTCGTACCAGAAGATGCACCTGGACGAACTGGCCGCCAGCAGCCTGGAAACCCTCAAGCTCAACTACCCGGACCACCCGAGCCTGGTCGATGGCGAGTTCCAGCCCAAGCAGACCGAGTCTGACGGCCGTGGCTGGCTGTCCAAGGCCACCCTGGGCCTGATCGAAACCGACACCCCGCTGCCGCCGGGCGAAACCCGCGCCAACCAGGACGTGGTCAAGCAGTTCCAGGACGCGCGCGACGAGATGCCGCAAGAGCTGCTGCCGAAGGACGAGAACGGCGACCCGATCGTGCCGGAAGGCCCGAAAGAAGCCGAGAAAGACCGCTCCTGGTTCAGCTACATGACCTTTGGTCTGTTTGACTGACACACAGCGGTAAATGAAAGGGAGGCCTTGGGCCTCCCTTTTTTATTGGCCGCGTCCTAGACTGTCGGCTTCTTCAATCGACAAGCTGGACACCATGGTTCGCCTACTTTTCTGGATCGCCCTGATCGCCGCCGCGTTCTGGCTGTGGCGCAAGTTCAAAGTCAGCCAGCAGTCGCACCCCGAGGCGAAGCTGGATGCGCCGCTGAAGATGGTGCGCTGTGCCCATTGTGGCGTGCATTTGCCCAACGACCGGGCGCTGCAGCAGGGCAATGAGTGGTATTGCAGCCAGGCACACCTGCAACAAGGCCCTGGCCGCCAAGGCTGAGCCAGTATCACCTGAATCCCTTCGCGGGCATGCCCGCGAAGAGGCCTGTGAACCCAGCATCACTTATCCCTCCCCGACCCTTTCGCACCAATTACGACCCCTCCCCCGCCACCAGCATTGACCCATCCCGGTAAAATTCGCTAAATCCTATTTATCCGCATAAATATGAAAAATAGCGAAATGCTCAAACCCAAACGCAAGCGCCAGAAGCTGTCCGATGTGATCGTCGAATCGGTCAAGCGCTCGATCGTCACCGAAGCGCTGCACCCCGGTGACCGCCTGCCCACCGAGCGTGAGCTGATGGAGCATTTCGAGTGCTCCAAGGGCACCGCCCGCGAAGCGCTCAAGGCGCTGGAAGTCGAAGGCCTGGTCAGTACCCGTACCGGCCCGACCGGCGGCGCCTACCTCAATGAAGTAGGTACCGAGCCGGCCAGCCGCGCGCTGCGCAATTACCTGCACTTCCAGCACCTGGACGGCGAGCAGGTTTACCAGCTGCGCAAAGTCATCGAGGTCGAGCTGGCAGTGTCGGTGATGGGCAAGCTGAGCGAAGCCGACTACGCCGCGCTGCAGGCCAACATCGACTTCTGCAGCGCACCGGAAGACAGCGAGGAAGGCCAGCGCGAGCAGCGCCTGGCAGAGCTGGAGTTCCACACGCTGCTGGCCGACCGTTGCCCGAACCCGTTGCTGCGGTTCATGGCGGTGTTCCTCAACGACCTGCTGCGCGACCTGGTGGTGCTGAAAAAGGCCTACCTGCCCAAGCGCCAGCAGTTCGCCGCCGCCAACATCGACTACCACAAGCAACTGCTGACCGCCCTGCGCGCCAGCGACGAACCCGCTGTACGCCGGCTGATGCATGAACACATGTGCGACGCCGAGCACCACATGACCGCGCTGGAAGGCGAGGTTGCCCGCAACTTCCTGCTGGAGTTCGACCACCACCACTGATGCGCCTGGAAAGAGGCCTGCACACAGGCCCGGCCGTACCCGCTTTGTCATTGCCACTCCTGCCTAATAACCACAACCAAGGAGTTACTCATGCAAAGACGTACCCTGCTCAAGGCAGGCCTTGCCCTGGGTGCCTTAGGTAGCCTCCCCTTGGGAGCGCACCGGGCATTCGCCGACCAACCGCTGACCTTCTATGGGCTCAAGTCCATGTCGGGCGCCTTCGCCAGCTACGGCAAGTACGCCGACATGGGATCGCGCCTGGCCATCGCCGAGTACCCGCAGCTGCTCGGCCACCCGCTCAAGTACAAGGTCATCGACACCGAAGGCAACGCCGGCAAGGCGGTGCGCAAGGTACAGGAAGCCATCGGCCAGGATGGCGCACGCTTCTTCCAGGGCTGCACCCTGTCGTCTTCGGCACTGGCGGTGTCGAAGGAAATCCACAAGGCCGGCGGCGTGTTCATGACGCCCGTGGGCGCCGACGAAATCACCGGTAAAGACTGCAACGCCTCGACCTTTCGCTGGTCGGTGCCCACCTACGGCGCCATCCGCGAAACCCTGGTGCCCATGATTCGCCAGCTGCCCCAGGCCAAGCGCTGGTACACCATCACCCCGCAATACGTGTTCGGCGATGCCCTGCTGGACAACGCCCGCAAGGTGTTTGCCGAGCTTGGCGTGGAACACATCGGCAACAGCTACCACTCGCTGCAGGAGCAAGAGTTCTCCGGCTACCTGACCAACGCCATCGCCGCCAAACCCGATGTGCTGGTGCTGCTCAACTTCGGCAGCCAGGCCTCCAACGCCCTGCGCCAGGCCGTCAACTTCGGCATCAAGGACCGCATGAAAGTGCTGATGGTGTGGTCTGCCGGCCTCGACCAGTTTCAGGAGCTGGGCAGCGACGTGCTCGAAGGCGTGTACCTGGGTGCCCAGTACTGGCACCAGGTCGATACACCGCTGAACAAGCAACTGGTTGCCGCCACCCGCAAGGCCTATGGCATCAACCCCAACTACCCGCTGGCTGCCGACTATATCGGCACCAAGGTCATGCTCGAAGCCATCGTCAAGGCCGGCAGCCTGGAGGGCGCCGCCGTGTCTGCGGCATTGCAGGGCATGCGCTTCCAGGGCCCGACCGGCGAAGAACTGATCCGCCCTGGCGACCATCAGGTACTCAAGGATTACTACCTGCTGCGCGGCAAGCCCCAGGGGCAGATGCGCGACGAGGACGACCTGGCCGAAGTCATCAGCTCGGGCCGTTCGTTCGTCGAGGTCGACCACACCGGTTGCGCCCTGGCCTGAAGCCGCGGCGTTAGTCACACACACTCGTACAGGCAGCCGCACCGCACGCTGTCGAGGGCACGCTCATGCTCGATTTGTACCTGTTCCAACTGCTCAACGGCCTGGGCCTGGGGATGATCTACTTCCTCATCGCCGTGGGCCTGACGATCATTTTTGGCCTGCTCAACTTCGTCAACTTCGCCCACGGCGCGTTCTTCTTGCTGGGCGCCTACCTGTGCTACACCGCCGTGGCCATCACCGGCAACTTCTGGCTGGCACTGCTGATTGCGCCACTGGTGGTGGCCGCCCTGGCCTGGGCGGTCGAGCGCCTGTTGATCAAACGCATCTACCACTTGCCGCACACCTTCCAGATCCTCGTCACCCTCGGCATCGCGCTGATCATCCAGGAAGCCTCGGTGCTGATCTGGGGCCCGGTGGGCAAGAACATTGCGGTACCGCCCGAGCTGCGCGGGGTGCTGATCTTCGGTGACTTCATCTACCCCTACTACCGCCTGTTCCTGATCGGTTTTGCCGCGCTGATCGGCCTTGGCCTGTGGCTGCTGCTGGAACGCACCCGCTTCGGCGCACTGGTGCGGGCCGGTAGCGAAAGCACCGAGACCGTGTCGCTGCTGGGCACCAACATTTTCCGCCTGTTTTCCCTGACCTTCGCCCTGGGCGTGGGCCTGGCCGGCGTGGCGGGTGTGCTGTTCGCCCCGCTACGGGGTGCGCAACCCTTCGTCGGCCCGGAAATCCTCGGCATTGCCTTCGTGGTGGTGGTGATCGGCGGCATGGGCTCGTTCGGCGGTGCGCTGGTTGGCGGCCTGCTGGTAGGTGTGGTGCAAAGCATGATGACCAGCCTCTGGCCGCAGGGCGCCAGCCTGATGATCTACGGCGCCATGGCCGCCGTGATTCTGGTCCGTCCCTATGGCCTGTTCGGGAGAGCCTGAGATGAGCGAGAAAAACCCATTGCCAGTCGCCAAGGGCCGCGCCCCGGCGCTGCTGTTGCTGGTGGTTGCCAGCCTGGTGGCGCTGCCACTGCTGCTGCCGTCGGCCACCCTGGCCACCGAGATCCTGATCTTTGCCCTGGCCGCGCTGGCCTGCAACCTGCTGCTCGGCTACACCGGCCTGTTGTCGTTCGGCCAGGGCATCTTCTTTGGCGTGGGTGCCTATGGCGCGGCGCTGCTGATGATCCACCTGCAGTGGGGCATGTTCGCCGCGCTGTTGGGGGCTGCCGTGTTTGGCGCCTTCCTGGCATTGCTGGTGGGCGCACTGGCGATTCGCCGCACCGGCATCTACTTCGTCATGCTGACCCTGGCCTTCAGCCAGATGGCCTACTTCCTGGCCTACACCCTCAGCGGCTGGACCGGCGGTGACAACGGCCTGCTCGATGTGCCCCGGCCGAACATCGAAATCGCCGGCCATGTGCTGGTCGATCTGGCCGACCCGCGGCACTTCTATGTGTTTGTCGCGGTGCTGTTCCTGTTGATCTTCGCCGCAGCCCTGCGGGTCATCCGCTCGCCGTTCGGCAGCACCCTGCTGGCCATCCGCGAGAACGAAACCCGCGCCGCCGCCATCGGCTACGACACCCGCCACTTCAAGATCCTGGTGTTCATGCTGTCGGGCGCCATCACCGGTATCGCCGGGGCGCTGTACGCCATGCTGCTGCACTTTGCACCGCTGTCGAACATCGACCTGATGATGAGCGAGAACATCCTGATCATGACCATCGTCGGCGGCACCGGCTCGCTGTTCGGCTCGCTGCTGGGGGCTGGCGCCATCGTGCTGCTGGGCGACGTGCTGTCGGAACTGTGGCCACGCTGGCTGATGCTGCTGGGCGTGATCCTGATTCTGGTGGTGGTGTTCATGCGTGGTGGCCTGTGGGGTGGCCTGGCCGAACTGGGCAAACGCCTGCTGGCCACCCGCAACGCCAACGACAAACCCCAGGCCAAGACCAAGGAGACCCTGTGATGAGCGACTACCTCCTGGAAACCCGCCAGCTGGAGCTGGCCTACGGGCCGTTCAAGGCGGTTGCGGGCGTTGACCTGAAAGTGCGCGCCGGCACCATCCACACCATCATCGGCCCCAACGGCGCCGGCAAGACCAGCCTGTTCCACTGCCTGACCGGTGAGCGCCAGGCCACCGCTGGCAAGATCCTGTTCAACGGCCAGGACATCATCCGCAAGCCATCCCACGGGCGGGTGGCGCTGGGCATGGCCCGTTCGTTCCAGCTCACCAGCCTGTTCCAGAACCTGTCCGTGCGCGAAAACCTGCGCCTGGCCGCCCAAGGCCGTGATGGCCTGGGCGCGCTCAACTTCTGGCGCAGTGTCGAGCACAAACGCAGCCACTGGAACACCGCCGACCAGGTGCTGGAGCGCCTGAAACTGAGCGCCCGCGCCGAAACCCTGGCCGGTGAGCTGTCGCACGGCCAGCAACGGGTACTGGAAGTGGGCATGTCGATCTGCGCCAGGCCCACCCTGCTGATGCTCGACGAGCCCACCTCGGGCATGGGTATCGACGACATCCCGGTAATGACCGACCTGATCAGCGACCTTGGCCGCGACCATACCGTGCTGCTGATCGAGCACAACATGAGCATCGTCATGTCGATCAGCCAGCGCATCACGGTGATGAGCCACGGCCAGATTCTGGTCGAGGGTACCCCTGAACAGGTGCGCAACGACGAGCGCGTACGCACCGCTTACCTTGGAGAGGCCGCCTGATGCTCAACGTCGATTCGATCCACGCCTACTACGACAAGAGCCATGTGCTCGAAGGGGTTTCGCTCAAGGTCGAGGCCGGTGAGCTGGTAACCCTGCTTGGGCGCAACGGTGCGGGCAAGACCACCACCTTGCGCAGCATCCTCGGCATCGTCCGCCCACGGCAGGGGCAGATCAGCTTCAACGGCCAGCCGCTGGTGGGCCGCGAAATTTTCGATATCGCCCGGCTCGGCATTGCCCTGGTGCCCGAACACCGCGGCATCTTCCGCCAGCTCAGCGTCGAGGAGAACCTGAAAATTGCTGTGCGCAAAACCAGCCGCTGGCAGCTGGAAGACGTTTACAGCATGTTCCCACGGCTCAAGGAGCGGCGCCGCAATGGTGGTTTCGCGCTGTCCGGTGGCGAGCAGCAGATGCTGGCCATCGCCCGCGCCCTGCTCAACGGCCCCAAGCTGCTGATCCTCGATGAACCCACCGAAGGCCTGGCCCCAGTGATTGTCGACGAGCTGGTGAAGATCCTGCGGCGCATCAAGGACGAGGGCCTGTCGATCCTGCTGGTGGAACAGAACCTGATGGTCTGCGATGCCCTTGCCGACCGCCATTACGTGCTGGAGCAAGGCCGGGTCGCCTACCAAGGCAGCGCGGCGCAGTTCCGTGAGGACCCGAGCATCAAAAACCGTTACCTGGCCCTGAGCGCCTGAAAGGAGAACGCCCATGAACACCCGCATCGATCCCTCACAGCACGTGCTCGGCCAAGGCTCGCAGGTCAACCGCGAGCGCCTGTGGCAATCGCTGATGGACCTGGCCCTGCTCGGCGCCACCGCCAAGGGTGGCGTATGCCGCCTGGCGCTGACCGACCTCGACCGCCAGGCCCGCGACCTGTTCGTGCGCTGGTGCGAAGAAGCCGGCTGCACCGTCAGCATCGACGCCATCGGCAACATCTTCGCCCGCCGCCCCGGCCGCAACCCTGCCCTGCCCCCCGTGATGACCGGCAGCCACATCGACACCCAACCCACCGGCGGCAAGTTCGATGGCTGCTATGGCGTCATGGCTGGCCTCGAAGTGATCCGCACCCTGAACGATCTCGGCCTGACCACCGAGGCGCCCTTGGAAGTGGTGGTGTGGACCAACGAAGAAGGCTCGCGCTTCCCGCCCTGCATGATGGGCTCGGGTGTGTTCGCCGGTAAGTTCGGCCTGCAGGAAACCCTCGAAAAGGTCGACGACCAGGGCCTGTCGGTCGGCGCCGAGCTGCAGCGCATTGGGTACGCCGGCCCGCGTGTGCCCACCGGGCATGCCGTCGGTGCCTACTTCGAAGCGCATATCGAGCAGGGGCCGGTGCTGGAGGACCAGCGCACCACCATCGGTGTTGTCCAGGGCTGCCTGGGCCAGAAATGGTTCGACCTGGTGCTGACCGGTGTCGAGGCCCATGCCGGCCCCACCCCGATGCACCTGCGCAAGGACGCCCTGGTGGGTGCGGCCGAGGTGGTGGCTGCGGTCAACCGCGTGGCCCACGCCCACCAGCCGCATGCCTGCGGCACGGTCGGCTGCCTGACCCTGCACCCAGGCTCGCGCAACGTTATCCCCGGCCAGGTACACATGACCATCGACTTGCGCCACCTCGACCCCGGGCACCTCGCTGCCATGGTGAACGAAGTACGCACGGCCATCGAAAGCAGCACGGCCAGGCACGGGCTGAGCTACCAGCTGACCCCGACCGCCGACTTCCCGCCACTGTATTTCGCCGAGCAGTGCGTGGACGCCGTGCGCCAGGGCGCACGCACGCTGGGCCTGAGCCATATGGATATCGTCAGTGGCGCCGGCCACGATGCCATCTTCCTCGCCGAGCTGGGCCCGGCCGGGATGATCTTCGTGCCATGCGAGGGTGGCATCAGCCACAACGAAATCGAAAATGCCGCGCCGCAAGACCTGGCCGACGGCTGTGACGTCCTGCTGCGTGCCATGTTCCAGGCCGCCAACCCGGGAGCCCGTTGAGATGACCCAGAAAACCGCGTTGGGTGAGTTCACCGCCGTCGAATTGCTCGAACTGTACCAGCGCCGTCAGCTGTCGCCGGTCGAGGTGGTCGACGACGTGCTGACGCGCATCGACCTGCACAACCCGGCAGTCAACGCCTTCTGCCATGTCGACGGTGAAGGTGCTCGCGCCGCCGCCCGCGCCAGCGAGCAGCGCTGGCAACGGGGCGAGCCCTGTGGCCGGCTGGATGGCGTACCCGCCTCGATCAAGGACCTGACCCTGACCCGTGGCATGCCCACCCGCAAGGGGTCACGCACCACCTCCGGCGCTGGGCCGTGGGACGTCGATGCTCCCTTCACCGCGCTCATGCGTGAAGCTGGCGCAGTGCTGGTGGGCAAGACCACCACGCCGGAGTTCGGCTGGAAGGGGGTGACGGACAACCCGCTGTACGGCATCACCCGCAACCCCTGGGATACCAGGCTGACTGCCGGAGGCTCGTCGGGGGGGGCTGCGGCCGCCGCTGCACTGAACCTGGGGGTGCTGCACCAGGGTAGCGATGCCGGGGGCTCAATTCGTATCCCGTGTGCCTTTACCGGCACCTTCGGCATCAAACCGACCTTCGGCTATGTGCCGCAATGGCCG
This sequence comes from Pseudomonas sp. RV120224-01b, assembly GCF_003208145.1. Lineage (NCBI taxonomy): Bacteria > Pseudomonadati > Pseudomonadota > Gammaproteobacteria > Pseudomonadales > Pseudomonadaceae > Pseudomonas > Pseudomonas sp. RV120224-01b. The sequence goes on from NZ_QKMQ01000002.1 coordinate 619,332, forward strand.
GCCAGCGCCATGACCGTGCTGTCGCACCTGGGGCCGATGACGCGTACCGTAGACGACGCGGTACTGATGCTCGACTGCGTCGCCCGCCCCGATGCCCGTGACGGGCTGGCCGGCGCACCACGGCAGGCGCCGTGGATGGGCCAGCAGCAAGACCTGAGCGGCCTGCGCATTGCCTACAGTGCCAACTTCGGTTACGTGCAGGTCGACCCGCAAATCCAGGCACTGGTAGCGCAAGCAGTGCAGCGCCTGGCACGGCTGGGCGCGCAGGTGGAAGAGGTGGACCCGGGGTTCAGCGACCCGCTGGAAACCTTCAATACCCTGTGGTTTGCCGGGGCGGCGCGGTTGGCCAGTGCCTTGAGCGATGAACAGCGAGCGTTGCTTGACCCCGGGCTACGCTGGATTGCCGAGCAAGGCGCCAGGATCGGCCTTGGCGAATATACCCAGGCGCTGGAAGCACGGGCAGCGCTGATTGCGCAGATGAATGCCTTCCACCAGCGCTATGACGTGCTGGTATCGCCGATGCTGCCGCTGGTGGCATTCGAAGCCGGGCACAACGTGCCGCCTGGGTCGGGGATGGCGCAGTGGATGGAGTGGACGCCGTTCAGCTACCCGTTCAACCTCACACAGCAGCCAGCGGCTTCGGTGCCTTGCGGGTTCACTCGCGAGGGGTTACCGGTGGGGCTGCAGGTGGTAGCCGGGCGCTTTGCCGATGAGCAGGTGCTGCGGGTGTGCAAGGTGTATGAACAGCATTACCCGAGCCGGCACCTGCAGGCACCGATAACCGGCTGAAATCGCTAACTGTGCCCTCCCTGTGGGAGCGGCCTTGTGTCGCGAAAGGGCCGCAAAGCGGCCCCGGCAATTCCAGCTGTGTAGCGGGATTCCCCGGGGCTGCTGCGCAGCCCATCGCGACACAAGGCCGCTCCCACAGGTACTGCATGGGCCCTCAGCCCAAGCGCCCTTCTGGGGCATAGGGCGCTGGGTCGATGATCGGCTCAGTACCGGTCAACAGGTCGGTGAACAACTGGCACGAAGCCGGCGCCAGCACCAGCCCATTACGGTAATGGCCGCAGTTCAGCCACAACCCAGCATACCCCGGCACCGGCCCGATAAACGGAATGCCTTCCGGCGACCCCGGCCGCAGTCCCGCCCAGTGCCCAACCACGGTGGCCCCCTCAAGCTCAGGCAACAACTCCACCGCCGATGCCTTCAGGCTTTCCAGCGCATCCCCGGTCGGGGTTTTGTCATACCCGGCATGTTCCAGCGTACTGCCCACCAGAATGTGCCCATCGCGACGCGGGATCGCGTAGCGCCCCTTGGCCAGCACCATGCTCGGCAAGAAATCTTCGGCACACTTGAACAAAATCATCTGGCCCTTCACCGGCTCCACCGGCAGCTCAAGGCCAACGGTACGCAAGAGGTCGCCACTCCAGGCGCCAGCACTGAGCACCACCTCATCCGCCGCCAGCACGCCATCAGCCATCTGCACACCGGTCACACGCCCGTCTTGCTGAACGAAGCCGGTGATCTGACAGTGTTCGCGCAGGGTTACGTTCGGCAGCGCCAGCAACGCCGCCTTCAGCGACTTGACCAGGCGCGGGTTGCGCACATTGGCCACGCCAGCCATGTAGATGGCGCGCTTGAAGCCCGGGCCCAGCACCGGCACCGCATCATAGGCCGCCGAGATATCCACGGCACTCAGCGGCCGCTGTTCGCGCTCGGCCCAGGCCAGCGCTTCGGCCTCGTCGTCCAGGTCCAGCCAATACAGGCCGGTGGTGTGCACTTCGGGGTCGACGCCAGTGCTGGCGAACAAACGCTCGCCCAGCTGTGGATAAAAGTCCTGCGACCAGTGCGCCAGGGCGGTCACCGCCGGGCTGTAGCGCCACGGGTACAGCGGCGAAACAATGCCACCACCGGCCCACGACGACTCACGGCCGACCTCGCCCTGGTCACACACCACCACCTGCCCGACCTTCGCCGCCAGGTTGAACGCCGTCAGCAGGCCGATCACCCCGCCGCCGACCACCACTACTTGCTTGCTCATCTGTCGATCCAACACCTGAAGTAAAACCGCGATGCACCGGGCATCATCCAACCTTCAGCTTCCCCAGCAGTGGGCGCCGTGTTCAACAGCACCCGGATTGCGCTGCACGCCGGCCTGGTCAAGCTGGAAGTCGCCACAGCCATCCTGCGCCATCAGCCCATGCGGCAGCCGCCGGGCGCGCAGTGTGAAGGTGTCGCTGTCGCGCTGGGCCTGCAGGCTGTAATAGCGGGTGCCGTCGGGCAAGGCCGGGTCGCCTTCGGCGTATTGGCCGGTGCGCACGCGGTGGCGCTCCAGGCGCAGGGCGGCATCGTGCAGCAGGCCAACCACTTCGCTGCGCGCGGCTCGCCGAAGCTGGTCGCTGTAACTGGGGTAGGCAATGGCTGCCAGAATGCCGGTCACGGCCAGCACAATCAACAACTCGATCAGGCTCAAGCCTTGCTGCATGTCAGTCTCCTCTCAGTCTTTGCCGCCAGGTGATGCGCTGGATTGTGTCGTCAGCTACGGCGTAGACGGCTTCCAGCACCTGCCGGGCTTGTGCTTGCTGGCTGACGGCGGTTACCCGGTACAACGCAACTGGCTGCCCTTCCGGCATGTACGCAACGCGCTCGCTCATGCCTAGATGCTGGATCTGGAAGTAGCCGCTTTTGCTGCGCTGCCACTGCCCAGTCAAATCGTGCGGGTGCGGCGGAGGCTGGCACATCTGGCATTTGCCCGGAGGTGCCCGCAGCAGTTCATCTGCCCCGGCCTGCAATGTGGCCTCTGCCTCTTCGAACGCCAGCAGGCCATCGCGCAGGTAGCCGGCCATGCGCGTCTCCACCAAGGCATCACGCAAGGCAGAGGCTGTCAGCAAGCCGAGCAGCAGGCTCAGTACCAACGCCAACAGCAGCACGACACCGCGTTGACGCTTCATGGCCCCGGCACCCGATTGCGCAGCGCCACGCTCAGTTCATGGCGCTGTTCGAGTTTGAGCGTGGGCTCGTACAACATCAGCGTGATGTCTACCCTCTCCCCCTGCGGCGTTTGCACACGTTCGAAGCGCGCCTCTCGCACATTCTCGACCAGCGGTTGGAAGTTGCCTTTTCGCTTGAACCTCAGCTTATTGCCATGGAACTGATAGACGTACTGGCTGATGGGGAACGTCAGTGGGTAACCCTCTACCGTTTTTTTATCCACGCGTACTTTTTCGATGCAGTCCGTCTGCAACACCCAGTCACCGTTGCCAGTTTTTCCTGACAACTCCGCCACAACCAGGCTGAGGGTAGTGGCTTCAACCTCCAGGGGGCGGGCGAAAGCCTGCCGCGCAGCCGGGTCCTCAAAGTCGTCAGGTCTAATCCGCAGGCAACCAAACATCCCTGCCATGCGGATATCCTGCGCCATGCGCAGCAAAGCCAGTCGTGCCTCATCCTGCATGCGCACTGCCGTACTTTGCAGACGCCAGGTCTGGTGTGCGGAGGTAAAGAGCTGGCTGGCCGCTGCCAGCAGCATCAACCCGATGGCCAGCGCCATCACCATCTCAATTAGACCGAACCCAATCTGGCGGCGCCTCATCGCCGCCTCCGCTCATGCTCGCTGTGCACCGCCATTGCAGCCAGCCCATCACGACGTGCGCCGTCCGCAGCCTGCAATGCCTGCAACTGCATCGCTGCCGTTGCGAACATGCCCACGGCCACAACCACGACTGCCAACAACACTTCCAGGAGCGTCATGCCCCGTTGCCTTGCGTGCATCCCTGCACCTCCCGCGACTTTTCCTGCAATAGCCCTGAACCCGGCCGACTAGACGGCTTGGCCGACGAACGTGAAGCTATAGCCAAGCACTTCCAGGGAGGAATGCACGGTGAAGCAACGAGGCGTAACACTGATTCAAATGTTGTCGGCCTTAGCCGTGGCCGTCTTGCTGACACAGCTCGGTATACCGGCCTACGCAACGATGAGCGATGACCTACACCGGGCGGCAGCGGCCCGCGATTTGGCGCAAGCACTGCGCAGTGCGCGCAGCCATGCCATGCTGCAATCCCAACCGGTGCTGGTGCAGGCGTTGGACGGTAATTGGGGGAATGGTTGGCGGGTAGTGCTGGAGCATAACCAGCAAGTACTGCGTGAACATCGGCTTTCTCGACCAATGAAAATCACAGCGAATACTGGCGGAGAAGTGAAGTTCAGTGCTTTGGGTGTTCCGATGCAGCCAAACAACGCCCAGATGAGCGGCAGGCTTGTAGTCTGCGATAAACCCACCAGTCCCTATCGTGTGTTTATGGCAAGCACCGGCAGAATAGACCTGCGCACAGACAATCCCAATGATCCTCTGTGCGCAGGTTCCTGATCAGATCAGCGAACGAACCCGCAGCTCTTTAGGCATCGAGAACGTGATGTTTTCTTCCCGTCCATCCAGCTCTTCAGCGCCAGTCGCGCCCCAGGCCTTGAGCTGCTCGATCACGCCACGCACCAGCACTTCGGGGGCCGAAGCACCGGCGGTGATGCCGATTCGAGCGGCCTGGTCGAACCAACCTTGTTGCAGGTCTTCGGCACCGTCGATCAGGTAAGCCGGGGTGCCCATACGCTCGGCCAGCTCGCGCAGGCGGTTGGAGTTGGAGCTGTTCGGGCTGCCCACCACCAGCACCACATCACATTCACCGGCCAGTTGCTTCACGGCATCCTGGCGGTTCTGGGTGGCGTAGCAGATGTCGTCCTTGCGAGGGCCACCGATGTTCGGGAAGCGTGCACGCAGGGCGTCGATGACGCGGCTGGTGTCGTCCATCGACAACGTGGTCTGGGTCACGAAGGCCAGGTGGTCCGGGTCGCGCACCTGCAGCTTGGCCACATCCTCTTCGTCTTCGACGAGGTAGATGGAGCCGCCGTTGCTGGCGTCGTACTGGCCCATGGTGCCTTCGACTTCCGGGTGCCCTTCGTGGCCGATGAGAATGCACTCACGACCGTCGCGGCTGTACTTGGCCACCTCGATATGCACCTTGGTCACCAGCGGGCAGGTGGCATCGAACACTTTCAGGCCACGGCCAGCCGCTTCCTGGCGCACAGCCTGGGAAACACCGTGGGCACTGAAGATGACAATGACATCGTCCGGCACCTGGTCCAGCTCTTCGACGAAGATGGCACCGCGGTTGCGCAGGTCTTCCACCACGAACTTGTTGTGCACCACTTCGTGACGCACATAGATCGGCGGGCCGAAAACTTCCAGCGCGCGGTTGACGATCTCGATCGCCCGGTCGACCCCCGCGCAGAAGCCGCGAGGGTTGGCGAGTTTGATTTGCATGCTCGGCTCCAGGCTTACAGGGCCTTCACCTCGAGGATCTCCACCTCGAAGGTCAGGGTCTTGCCAGCCAGTGGGTGATTGAAGTCGATGGTCACCTGGTCGTCATCGAACGCTTTGACCACACCCGGCAGCTCGGTGTTGGCGGCGTCGTTGAAGATGATCAGCAGCCCTTCGGACAGCTCCATGCCTTCGAAGTTGGACCGCGGCATGACTTGCACGTTTTGCGGGTTGGGCTGGCCGAAGGCGTTCTCCGGGGCCACCACCACAGTACGCTTGTCACCGGCCTTGAAGCCGAACAGCGCGTTTTCGAAACCTGGCAGCAGGTTGCCGTCGCCCACCTTGAAGGTGGCCGGGGCCTTGTCGAACGTGCTGTCGACGGTGTCGCCGTTTTCCAGGTGCAGCGCGAAGTGCAGGGTGACTTCGGTGTTCTGGCCGATACGGGTGTCAGTCATGGACCGGATCCTCGGACTTCTTGCTCTTGAACATATCCAGCGCCAGCATCACCGCACCAACGGTAATGGCGCTGTCGGCCAGGTTGAAGGCCGGGAAGTAATGGCGGTTTTGCCAGTGCACCAGGATGAAGTCGACCACATGGCCCAGCACGACGCGGTCGTACAGGTTACCGATCGCGCCACCCAGCACCAGCGACAGCGCCACGGCCAGCCAGGTCTCGTTGCGCCCCAGGCGCTTGAGCCACACCACCAGCACGGCACTGACCACCACGGCGATCAGGGCGAACAGCCAGCGCTGCCAGCCCGCGCCATCAGCCAGGAAGCTGAAGGCGGCGCCGGTGTTGTAGGCCAGGGTCCAGCTGAAGTAGTCCGGGATGACGACAATCTGCTGGTACATGGTCAAGGCGTTGTTGAAATACAGCTTGGTGGCCTGGTCGAGGACCAGGACCAGCAAGCTCAGCCAAAGCCATGCAAGGCGCCCGAAGCGCCCCGCTGCAGGGTTAGGCATAGTGACGCACCTCGCCCGAACCGCTCAGGTTGTCGACGCAACGGCTGCAGATTTCCGGGTGCTCCGGGTGGCTGCCGACGTCGGCGCGGAAGTGCCAGCAACGGCCGCACTTGGCGTGACCGGACTTGACCACTTTCAGCTTGAGGCCTTCGACTTCGGTAGCCACAGCATCCGCTGGCGCCTGCACGAACGGCACCACGCTGGCGGCAGAAGTGATCAGCACGAAGCGCAGTTCGTCGCCCAGTTTGCCCAGGTCGGCGCTCAGGCCTTCGTCGGCGTACAGGGTGACTTCGGCCTGCAGGTTGCCGCCGATGACCTTGGCGGTACGCTGGTTTTCCAGCTCCTTGTTGACCGAGGCCTTCACTGCCATCACGCGGTCCCAGTAGGCGCGGTCCAGCTCGGTGCCTTCCGGCAGTTCGCTCAGGCCCTGGTACCAGCCGTTGAGCATCACCGACTCGTTGCGCTCGCCCGGCAGGTACTGCCAGATTTCATCGGCGGTGAATGCCAGGATCGGCGCGATCCAGCGCACCAGCGCTTCGCTGATGTGGTACAGCGCTGTCTGGCAGGAACGGCGGGCGACACTGTTGGCGCCGGTGGTGTACTGGCGGTCCTTGATGATGTCGAGGTAGAAGCCGCCCAGCTCCTGAACGCAGAAGTTGTGCACTTTGGAGTAGACGTTCCAGAAACGGTACTCGCTGTAGTGCTCTTCCAGCTCGCGTTGCAGCAACAGGGTGCGGTCCACGGCCCAGCGGTCCAGTGCCAGCATGTTTTCCGGGGCCAGCAGGTCGCGGGCCGGGTCGAAGCCGGACAGGTTGGACAGCAGGAAGCGTGCGGTATTGCGGATACGGCGGTAGGCGTCGGCGCTGCGCTGCAGGATCTGCTCGGAAACCGCCATTTCACCGGAGTAGTCGGTAGCGGAAACCCACAGGCGCAGGATGTCGGCACCCAGGGTGTTGTTGACCTTCTCCGGCTCGATGGTGTTGCCAAGCGACTTGGACATCTTGCGGCCGTTCTCGTCCACGGTGAAGCCGTGGGTCAGCAGCTCGCGGTATGGCGCATGGTTGTCGATGGCGCAACCGGTGAGCAAGGAAGAGTGGAACCAGCCGCGGTGCTGGTCGGAACCTTCCAGGTACAGGTCGGCACGCGGGCCGGTAGCGTGGCCGATGTCGTGCGAGCCACGCAATACGTGCCAGTGGGTGGTGCCCGAGTCGAACCACACGTCGAGGGTGTCGGCGATCTTGTCGTACTGGTCGGCTTCAGTGCCCAGCAGCTCGGCAGCGTCCAGCTTGAACCAGGCTTCGATGCCTTCCTGTTCGACGCGCTTGGCCACGGCTTCCATCAGCTCGACGGTGCGCGGGTGCAGCTCGCCGGTTTGCTTGTGCAGGAAGAACGGGATCGGTACACCCCAGTTGCGCTGACGGGAGATGCACCAGTCCGGGCGGTTGGCGATCATCGAATGCAGACGCGCCTGGCCCCAGGCCGGGACGAACTTGGTCTCTTCGATGGCCTTCAGGGCGCGCTCACGCAGCGGCTCGCCAGTAGACGGCTGCTTGTCCATGCCCACGAACCACTGCGCGGTGGCGCGGTAGATCAGCGGGGTTTTGTGACGCCAGCAGTGCATGTAGCTGTGGCTGATGGTTTCGGTGTGCATCAGCGCACCGACTTCGCTCAGCTTCTCGACGATGGCCGGATTGGCCTTCCAGATGAACTGGCCGCCGAAGAAGGGCAGCGACTCGACATATACACCGTTGCTCTGCACCGGGGTGAGGATGTCGTCATTGACCATGCCGTAGCGTTTGCAGGTGACGAAGTCGTCTTCACCGTAGGCTGGCGAGGAGTGCACCACGCCGGTACCGGCGCCCAGCTCGACGTAGTCAGCCAGGTAGATCGGCGACAGGCGGTCGTAGAACGGGTGGCGGAAGTTGATCAGTTCCAGCGCCGAACCTTGCGCGGTAGCGATGACCGAACCTTCCAGGTTGTAGCGCTTGAGGCACGACTCGACCAGCTCTTCTGCCAGCACCAGCAGGCGCTCACCGGTATCGACCAAGGCGTATTTGAACTCCGGGTGGATGTTCAGCGCCTGGTTGGCCGGGATGGTCCACGGGGTGGTGGTCCAGATCACGATGGCGGCTGGCTTGGCCAGCGCATCCAGGCCGAAAGCGGCGGCCAGCTTGGCCTCGTCGGCAACCGGGAAGGCCACGTCGATGGTCTGGGATTTCTTGTCGGCGTACTCGACCTCGGCCTCGGCCAGCGCCGAACCGCAATCGAAGCACCAGTTCACAGGCTTGAGGCCCTTGAACACGAAGCCTTGCTTGACCATTTCGGCCAGAGCGCGGATTTCGCCGGCTTCGTTGGCGAAGTTCATGGTCTTGTACGGGTTGTCCCAGTCACCCAGCACACCCAGGCGGATGAACTCGGTCTTCTGCCCTTCGATCTGCTCGGCAGCATACTCGCGGCACAGCTCGCGGGTGCGGTCGGCGGACAGGTGCTTGCCGTGGGTTACCTCGACCTTGTGCTCGATCGGCAGGCCATGGCAGTCCCAGCCCGGCACGTACGGCGCATCGAAGCCGGCCAGGGTCTTGGAACGGACGATCATGTCCTTGAGGATCTTGTTCAGCGCATGACCGATGTGAATCTTGCCGTTGGCATAGGGCGGGCCGTCGTGCAGGACGAACTTGGGACGATCCTTGCCAATTTCGCGCAGCTTCTGGTACAGGCCAATGCTGTCCCAGCGCTGCAGGATCTGCGGTTCGCGCTGAGGCAGGCCGGCCTTCATGGGGAAGGCGGTGTCCGGAAGGTTAAGCGTGGCTTTGTAGTCGGTCATTTCAGGCTCTTCGTTAGCGGTTGAGCGTGCCAATGTGCACGTGCGGCGGCGATATCCGCATCGATCGCCGACTTCAGCGCCTCCAGGGAGGCGAATCGCTGCTCTTCACGCAGCTTGTGGTGGAACTCCACCGTCAGGCGCCGGCCGTAAAGGTCGCCGGCATAATCCAGCAGATGAATCTCCAGGTGCGGGCGCCCATCACCGGCAACGGTGGGGCGCACGCCGATATTGCCGACACCCGGCCAGGCCTTGCCGTCGATCTCGATGCAGGCCAGGTAGACCCCGGACAGCGGCACGCGGCGGCGCTTGAGCTGGATGTTGGCGGTAGGTGTGCCGAGCTGGCGGGCCAGCTTCTGGCCATGCAGCACGCGGCCGGTGATGCTGTACGGGCGGCCCAGCAGGTGCTCGGCCAGCTCGAAGTTGCCCTCGGACAGCGCTTTGCGCACTTCGGTGCTGCTGACCCGCAGGCCGTCCTGGATCACCGTATTGGCGGCCTCGACGGTGAACCCGTACTGCTTGCCGGCCTCGACCAGGAAGGCGAAGTCACCGGCGCGGTCACAGCCAAAGCGGAAGTCGTCACCCACTTCAAGGTGACGCACACCCAGGCCGTCAACCAGGATGGCCTTGACGAAGGCATCGGCGCTGAGCTTGCTCAGCCGCTGGTTGAACGCCAGGCACAGCACCCGGTCGATACCTTCGGCGGCCAGTAGCTCGACCTTGTCGCGCAGGCGTGCCAGACGCGCCGGTGCGGTATCGGGGGCGAAATACTCGCGCGGTTGCGGTTCGAAGATCACCACACAGGTCGGCAGGCCCAACGCCTGGCCGCGCTCGCGCAGGCGCGCCAGGATTGCCTGGTGGCCGCGGTGAACCCCGTCGAAGTTGCCAATGGTGGCGACACAGCCCCGGTGCTCGGGGCGCAGGTTGTGAAGACCTCGAACCAGCTGCATAACGCGCTTCTTGCTCATAAAGTGGCCGATTATAACCACACCCGGGCGCTGGTGACAGGCAGCAGCGCCCAAGGGCGGCGTGGAATGTGAAAAACCGACGCCTGACCCGTCCGAAGCCTCAGTGCAGGGCCTTGCGGGCGAAATGCCGGGGCCGGAAGCCGCACAGGTACAGGCAACCGAAATACGTCACCACACCTGCCAGGATCAACGCCCCCAGGCGCAGCAGGCGCTCAAGCATGTTGCCCTGCTCCCAGGCCGGCAGGTAGTGCATGCCGGCCAGCAGTACCGCCGACATCAACCCCACTGCCAGCACCAGTTTGAGCAGGAACATCGCCCAGCCGGGCTGCGGCTGGAACAGCTGCTGGCTGCGCAGCTTCCAGAACAACAGGCCGGCGTTCAGGCAGGCGCCCAGACTGATCGCCAGGGCCAGGCCGGCATGGGCCAGCGGGCCGATCAGGGCCAGGTTGAACAGCTGGGTGCAGACCAGGGTGAAAATCGCGATCTTCACCGGTGTGCGGATATTCTGCTGCGCATAGAAGCCGGGTGCCAGTACCTTGACCAGAATGATCGCCAGCAAGCCCACGGAATAGGCAATCAGCGCACGCTGGGTCATGGCCGCGTCAACCGCACTGAACTTGCCGTACTGGAACAGCGCCACGGTCAGCGGCTCGGCAAGGATGGCCAGGGCCAAGGTGCATGGCAGTACCAGCAGGAAGCACAACCGCAGGCCCCAGTCGAGGATTCGCGAATACTCCTCGCGGTCCTTGTTGGCATAGGTCTTGGCCAAAGTCGGCAGCAGGATGGTGCCCAGGGCCACGCCGAGCACGCCCGAGGGCAGCTCCATGAGGCGGTCGGCGTAGTACATCCACGACACCGAGCCGGCCACCAGGAATGACGCGAAGATGGTGTTGATGATCAGCGAAATCTGGCTTACCGAAACCCCGAGAATCGCCGGCAGCATCTGCTTCAGTACCCGCCATACACCCGCGTCCTTGAGGTTCAGGCGCGGCAGCACGAGCATGCCGATCTTTTTCAGCGCTGGCAGCTGGTACAGCAGCTGCGCCAGGCCACCGGCCAGCACGCCCCAGGCCAAAGCCATGATCGGTGGGTCGAAGTACGGCGTCAGCAGCACAGCGAAGGCGATCATCGCCACGTTCAGCAGGGTCGGGGTGAAGGCGGGTACCGAAAAACGGTTCCAGGTATTGAGGATCGCCCCGGCCAGGGAAGACAGCGAGATCAGCAATATATAAGGAAAAGTCACCCGCAACAGCGCAGTGGTCAGCTCGTATTTTTCCGCGCTGTCGACAAAGCCCGGGGCTGTCGCCCACACGACCCACGGTGCCGCCAGGATGCCGATGGCAGTCACCAAGGCCAGGACCAGGGTCAACAGGCCACTGACATATGCGATGAAAGTGCGAGTCGCCTCCTCGCCTTGCTGGGTCTTGTATTCGGCCAGGATCGGCACGAAGGCTTGGGAGAACGCACCTTCGGCAAAGATGCGTCGCAGCAGGTTGGGCAGCTTGAACGCGATAAAAAAGGCGTCCGTGGCAACGCCGGCACCAAAGATGCGGGCCAGGATGGTGTCGCGAACAAAGCCCAGCACCCGCGAAATCATGGTGATCGAGCTTACTGCAGCCAGGGATTTGAGCAGGTTCATCGAAAAGATTCACGCCAATGACAGAGGACGCTGCCAGACAGCGTCCGAATGTGCGATACTCCCGCGCCTTCGCAGGGGAGCCAAAAATTCCCGAGTGTACAGGTCGCGCAGCAGAAAGGAATCTTTCCCGCTTGTTGGCGCACCGCTCGGCGGAACCTTGCAGGTGGCCTTGACATCCGGTCGACTGATCGGCATGATTCGCGGCCTATTTTGTTTGCTATTTACCTAAAGTCTTTCGAGGAGCTCGACGGTGGCCAACACACCTTCCGCCAAGAAACGTGCAAAACAGGCTGAGAAGCGTCGCAGCCACAACGCCAGCCTGCGTTCCATGGTCCGCACCTACATCAAGAATGTAGTTAAAGCCATCGACGCAAAAGACGCCGAAAAAGCGCAAGCCGCTTACGTTCTGGCTGTACCTGTAATCGACCGTATGGCCGACAAAGGTATCATCCACAAGAACAAGGCTGCTCGTCACAAAGGCCGTCTGAATGGCCACATCAAGGCGCTGAAAGAAGCTGCAGCTGCCTAAGCGACGTGCTAGTCGAAAAGCCGACCCTAGGGTCGGCTTTTTGTTGCCTGCGATTTGATGGACCTGCCCAAGTAACCTGATCTGACCTCATCGCCGGCAAGCCAGCTCCCACAGGGACTGTGCAAGCCTTGAGTCTGGCGGTACTCCTGTGGGAGCTGGCTTGCCGGCGATGGGCCGCAAAGCGGCCCTCTTTGCCATCTACTTGGCTATCTGAATCTTCGGCGCCCACTGCAGCCATTCATCCTCGGCCTTGTCGAACAAGGCGAAGGTCTGCTGTGGCCGAGCCGGGTTACCCATTTGCTCGCCATCTGGCGTAGCGAACGCGATACCACCGTCGATCAGGGTTTCCACCGACTCGGTACGCACCGTAGCCCCCTTGAACAGCCCCCAGTCGAAACCGAAGCCACTGCTGTTCCAGAAGCGGCTACCACTGCGCACCAAAGCCGCATAGCGTGGCTCGATAAGGATATGGATCAGCACGCGGTCGGCATTCTGGCCCAGCTCGAAGCCCGTCACCTTCCCCACCGCCACCTCCCGGTAGGTCACCGGCACACCGGGCTTGATCGAGCCCCGGCGTGGCGCACTGAGCGTCAATGGCAAACCGACCTCTGGCCCCGCCACCTGCGGGGCATCAGCCAAGGCGATGAAATCGCGCTGCGGGCCACGGTCCTTGGCCGCCGGCTGCACTTCCAGGTACTGCCCGCCCACAAGGGTGTCGAGGTTTTCGGTGCGCACCAGGCCCAAAGCCGGCTTGACCACCCAGAACTGCGTCCCGACACGGGCGATACGGTCGGCCGACTCGGTAATGCGAGCGCGCAGAAGCACCGCCTGCAGGTCATCGGTGAGGTCGACGCTTTCGATACTGCCCACATCCAGGCCACGGAAGCGGATCGCCGTGCCCGGCTTCAGGCCATCTGCCCGGTCAACGCGGATGGTAATCAAGGTACCCGCGCGGTTTACCGCCTCTTGGCTATCATGCAGGCGGAAACGTGGAATATGGCGCTTGAGCGCTACATCAGGGCGTGGCGTGTCGAAGGCGATACCACCGGCCATCAGCGTTTGCAGCGACTCACTCTTGATCTTGATGCCCGACAGGCCGCCCGTCAGGGTGATACCACTGACGTTCCAGAAGCGCGACGAACCGTTGACCAGCTTCTCGTACTCCTTCTCGATGTGTACACCGATGAGGATGCGGTTGCTGTTACGGGCAAACTGGTAGCTCTGCACGCTGCCCACCTTCACCTGGCGGTACATTACCGGGCTGCCGATTTCCAGCGAACCCAGGGTGTCGGCGAACAACACCATGTGCAGGCCCGGCGCCTTGAGGTCGAGCGGCGGCGCCTTGGCGCGGGCCTCGAACTCACGCTCGGGCCGTGCGCCCTTCTCGCCCGGACGAATGGCGATGTAGTTACCTTTGACCAACGCCTCCAGGCCGGTGATACCCGCCAGGGAAATCGACGGTTTGACCACCCAGAACTGCGTGCCTTCGACCAGGTAGTCCTCGGTCAGCGGGTCCAGGGTCAGCTCCGCTGATGCACTGGCCAGGTTGTCTTCCATCTTCAGGGCTTTCAGCGAGCCCACCTGGATGCCCTTGTACATGACCGGCGTGCGGCCTGCCTGCAGACCTTCATAGTCACTCAGTTTCACTTTGACGCGAATACCGGCCTGGGCTGCATCGAAGTCTTCATACAGACGGAACGGCAGGCTCGGGTCGGTGGGTGGGCTGTCCTTGCGGTATTCCGGCGTGGCAAAAGCGATACCACCGGCCACGATGCTCGACAGCGACTCGCTGCGCACCTTAACGCCCGAAAGCGAAGCATCGATGCTGACGCCGCTGGCGTTCCAGAAGCGCGTGTGCTTGCGCACCAGGCTGGCGTAGGCTGGCTCGATGAAGACTTTGACCTCTACAGTGCTCTGGTCCTCGGACAAGCGGTAGCTTTTTACGCGGCCAACCTGGATCTGCTTGTAGAACACCGGGCTGTCGCGGTTGAGCGAGCCCAGCCTGTCAGCTTTTAGCGTCAAATGCAGGCCCGGCTCCGTGTCCGAGAGCGGTGGTGCCACCTTCAATGCGGTGAAGCGCTTGGTGCGCTCCCCCTCCCCCGGGCTAACGGCGATGTAGTTACCCGATACCAACGTTTCAAGACCGGAAATACCCGCCAGGCTGACACTCGGCTTCACCAGCCAGAAGCGCGTGCCTTTGGTCAGGTGAGGCTCGGCGGCCTTGTTCATCTCGATGGTAGCGATCACACCCTGGTTCTCGCCCTTGGCGTCGAGCACCAGGCTAACCACCTTGCCAACCGGCATGCCCTTGTAGATCACCTCAGTCTTGTTGGCGACGATCCCCTCGCCAGACTCGAAACGGACTTCAATTTGCACGCCGGCATCACGGTAGGCTTGCCATGCGAGCCAGCCACCGATCATCAAGGCGATCAAAGGCAGGATCCAGATGGCCGACCAGTTCGAGGCTGGGCGGGTTTTAGCCGTTGGCAGGTCACTCATGGTCGTCATCCGACTCCGTGTTATCCCAAATCAGTCGGGGATCGAAAGTTAAAGCGGCAAGCATTGTCAGGATCACCACAGTTGCGAAGGCGACAGCGCCCAGGTTGGCTTCGACACTGGCTATTCGGCCGAAATTCACCACCGCCACCAAAATGGCAATGACAAAGATATCCAGCATGGACCAGCGCCCAATGAATTCGATAAAGCGGTACATCAAAATCCGTTGTCGGGCAGACAGCGGTTGCCGGCGCTGAACGGAGTACAGCAGCAAGCCGATACCCACCAGCTTGAACGTGGGCACCAGGATACTGGCAATGAACACCACAGCCGCAATGGGCACCATACCGTGCTTGAGCAGCGTGATGACGCCGGACATGATCGTGTCGGGGCTGCCCTGACCAAGCGTACTCACGGTCATGATCGGCAGCATGTTGGCCGGGATGTACAGGATCGATGCAGCAATCAGTAATGCCCAGGTACGCACGATGCTGTTCGGCCGGCGCGCATGCACGATGGCCCCGCAACGCGTACAGGTCTGTGAAGTGCTGTCGGGCTCTTGCCGGTTCAGCTCGTGACATTCATTGCAGACAAGAATGCCCGCATCAATCGCCCGCATGCAGGTCCTCCCCCGATAGCGCACTCCAGATCTGGTGAGGTGACATCACCACTTCGAGCCACACCTGAATCAATAGCAGGCTGATGAAGCAGAACAGCCCCAGGCCCACCGTCAATTCGGCCAGGTCCACCAACTTGACGATGGCCACAAGCACACCCATGAAATAGACCTCGAGCATGCCCCAATCACGCAGGTGGTGATAGATGCGGTAGAACAGCAGGCCGAAGCTGCGCCCCACATTCAGGCGGATACTCAGCAGCACTGCCAACTGGCAAAGCAGTTTTGCCAGGGGAATGGCCATGCTACACAGGAACACCACCACGGCTACGCCGCGCATTCCTGAGTTGTACAGGCCCAACACACCACTCCAGACAGTGTCGTCCGAGGTCTGGCCAAGCAGGTGCAACTGCATGATTGGCAGGAAATTGGCTGGCACGAAAAGCAACAAGGCGGTCAGTACCAAGGCCAGACTGCGGTTGACCACATTGTGTCGGTGAGCGTAGAGCTCGTAGCCACAGCGCGGGCATTGGGCTTTTTCGTCGTGCTGGAGCACGGGTTTGCGCAGCAGCAGGTCGCACTCGTGGCAAGCGACAAGCTCGTCCAGCGGCAACTGGGCCAGGGTTTCAGGTTCGACAGGGTTTGGCATATAGCGCTTCTGAATAGGTGCGTGGGCCTATTCTAGTGTTCTGGCTCGAATTGTGGGAGGGAGAGCTGTGGGAGCGGCTTTAGCCGCGAAGCAAGCGACGAGGAGGATGGCACCGGCTTTGCCGGTGTTCGCGGCTAAAGCCGCTCCTACAGGGATCTGGGCAAGGCCGAGACTTGCGTGAGCTTGGCTTTTTCGGGCCACAAAGACAAAACCCCTACCTGCATGTGCAGATAGGGGTTTTGCGAAATGAATCTTGACGATGACCTACTCTCACATGGGGAAACCCCACACTACCATCGGCGATGCATCGTTTCACTGCTGAGTTCGGGATGGGATCAGGTGGTTCCAATGCTCTATGGTCGTCAAGAAATTCTGTTGCCAGAAGATCCAGATGGATGCTCTAGCGAATTCGGATATGCGATATTTGTGGTCTTACGAATTTTCGGGTCTTTCGTCTTCACCACCACAATTCGGCTTACGCACAAATTGCTTGGGTGTTATATGGTCAAGCCTCACG